>CAXTXB010000059.1:3552-16256 GCA_964247965.1 uncultured Dictyobacter sp.
CCCCCAAACACCCCCCCTCTCTTTTATTAAAAAAAAAACTTGAGATGACCCACTTACTGCTTATTACCCACCTCTTGCGTCTGATAAACTATAATCGTCTTCACGTGTTCAGCAAATGATGCCTCAAAATAGCTGCTGAGCCGTTCCCAATAGTCTGCGAGTTGCTGCCTCCTGGCGAAATATTCCAGGTCACGTGTCCAGGAGTTATATGTATCTTCGTCGATCAACTTTTTGCTCCACTGATGATAGACATTTTCGTGCATCATTAACCACCACGTCAGCAGGTTGAAGTAGCGCTCGCGGTCTATCTCATCTAAGTCGTTCAGTCTCTGCGCTCCTTGCGTCCACAGTTCTGCCAAAACTCGATCCTGGGCCAACTGGAGATTAAAGGGCGCGAATAATTCCACCAGCTTCTGAGTATTTGCTGCCCGCACCAGCTTCGTGTTCTCCCGCAACTGATACCAGACCAGGATGATAGAAACAATAAAAAAAACTCCCTGCACAATAATAGCAACACTTGCCAGGTCGCCTAGTGACATACTTATCTACTCCTGCTTTAAATTCAGAAGAAATCTCTTCAGCGTATGTAGCACAATTGATTCCTTATTAATTATCTATACATTTAGATACACTGGTGTCAGACCTTCTAGAAAGCTACAAGATGTATCTCGTCTCGGTTGCTAAGTTTAGCACCAAAGCAGCAGGAGGTTCAAGCTTGTAAAAGCTTGCGACACGCCTTCCTTCTCCTGAAAATTAGAAATGACTCTTCAGGTTAGTAGAATAGGATTCGTGTGACGATGTCAGTAAGCAGAAATTTGTGTTTTTCTCTGTGTATTTGTAAACGGATCTGGTCTTGTTCTCTGGATAAGAAGGAGGTAAAGCAGTACTTCTTTTTGAGCAAATATACCTCATTTGCTAAGCTTAGCAACAGAACTGTAAGAGAGCTAGTTTTTTGGCACTGTCTACTATGTTATAATTAATCTTATGCTCAACTCGCTCGCTATACTACTATTCAGATCGGAAATGATAAATGCACAGTATGCTTCATGACATCTATCATTGCCATGTTTATTAAGAGGTGAGAGAGGCTGTGCTTCAATACGTGTAGATCGCATCTGGATGATGGGTAGCGAGAGTGAGACGAGGTCGTAACAACTGTGGATACAAAGATAGTATCTATCTCGAAAACACGCTCATCGGAAACGAAGGGAGTAAGATCGTGGCATCGAACGAAGTTGTGCAAGAGGAAATTCAGGTAGTTCCTCAGAAGCAGAGTCGCTTAGCGTCTTTCCGTCTACCGTATATTTTGCTATTATCTGCTATTGTTCTGATTCTTGTGGGTGGTGTTATTGCGAATGCGACCCAGACGGTTGGCGGACAGGTTGCTGTGCGCGAGGTGAATTTTGCGGCTACCAATGGCGTTATGATGAATGGTTTGCTTTACGTCCCGCGCACTGCTACATCCAAAACACCTGCCTGTGGCGTGGTCGCGATCCATGGCTACATCAATTCGCGCGATACCATGGATGGTTTCGCGATAGAGATGTCCAGGCGCGGCTGTGTTGTGCTGGCGGTTGACCAGACAGGTCATGGCTACTCAGATCCCCCCGCGTTCGCCAATGGCTATGGAGGTCCGGATGCGCTGGCCTACCTGGACTCGCTATCTATTGTGAGGAAGAATGATATTGGTCTGATTGGGCATTCAATGGGCGGCTGGGCCTCAGTAGCGGCGGCGGCAACGTATCCCGCGGACTATCGTTCGTTGGTCCTGGTGAGCTCCTCGACCAGCACGCCTCCATTAGAGCCTGTGCCTGGCACGCCGACATTTCCCAAAAATGTTAAGGTTGTGGAGGCCCGTTACTCTGAGTTCTCTACGTTGATGTGGGCGGTACCGGTTGGCGGCCAATTTCCCGAGTCAAAAAGGATGCAAGCACTCTTTGGGACGCCGCAGACGATTCAAGTTGGCCATCTGTATGGCTCGATTGCGGATGGTACTGCCCGCCAACTGGCCCTGGTCTCGACTACCCATCCCGGGCTGACATTCTCGACTGAGGGCGTTGGTGAAGCAGTTTCATGGATGCAGCAGACTCTGGACGGTGTGAGTCCACTTGCAGCGTCCGATCAGATCTGGCTGTGGGATGAGATTGGAACTCTATTGGCCCTGGTAGGCGTTATACTGCTGCTTTTCCCCGTGGGCTTTTTCTTGCTGCGCACACCGTTTTTCTCAAGCCTGGTGCGCGGGTTGCCCACGCCGCGGCCGCTACGTGGTATTGGCTGGTGGATTGGAGTAGCGCTCACTATCGTCATCGCCGTCTTCTCCTTCTATCCATTCCAGAACTTTGGTAGCACGCTACTCCCTGCCAGCCCCCTGTTTCCGCAGACGATCACAACGGGCGTTATGGTCTGGGCCGTTGGTGGTGCCATCATCGCCTTTATTCTCTTCCTGCTCTGGCACCTGGGGTCAAATCGACGTCAAGGGGCAAGCCTTGCCAATTATGGAATTACCGCGCCGAACAACGCCATTGAGTGGGGCAACATTGGCAAAGCGGTCCTCTTCGCCATCAGCGTCCTTGTCCCATCATATCTCGCCCTCGCGCTTTTAGAGTGGGCCTTCAACACCGATGCGCGTATCTGGGTCGTGAGCGCGAAGATCATCACGCCCTATCATGTCCCGATTATCCTCGCCTATCTCATCCCTTTCGCCCTCTACTTCTTGATGTTGAGCATCAATCTACACGGCGAGTTGCGCTCTACACGGCTATCAGTTGGGCGCGAGATCGCGAAGAATATAGTTATACTAGTCATCGGCTTCGTAGGTTTTCTGCTCGTTGAATACATCCCCCTGCTCTCCGGTGGCACGTTGGCAACTCCCGATCAGCCGCTACTCTCAATCGTAGCTTTCCAGTTTGTTGCCTTCTATATCATCATTGCCGCGATCTCAACCTACTTTTTTTATAAAACCGGCAGGATCTATGCAGGTGCATTTATCAATGCACTCTTTTTGCTGCCTCGGACAGCAAAAAGAGCAGGCAAAATATCATGTTCCTCGTTTTTCAAAAATTCGTGATGAGCATTCTAGTATCGGTAGATGAGGAGAGAAAAGTGATTCTCACCATCCTTTCGGAGTCGAGGAGAGGTTGGTGAGGGCTAAAAAGTTAGAATTTGACATTCTATTATGCTGGATGTTACAGTTTTTAGATGAAAGAGAGAGGAAACATCCTCTCTTCGCTGTAGAGCGCAGCTCGTTCTTGATATACAGAGGAGTGTATCTATGCCTATTCCAGATTTTACAGGGAAGTCAGTTGCTGAACTCGTCTCGCTGCAGGGGAAGAATGCGGTGATTACTGGTGGCGCACGCGGCATTGGCCTGGCGATTGGGACGCGCCTGGCCGAAGCGGGCGCTAGCGTCTATCTTGCAGACGTTGACGCCGCCCTTGCTGAAAGTTCGGCACGCAGTCTAACGGAGAAAGGCTACAAGGCTGTGGGCGGAACAATTGATGTGACGAAGAGCGCGTCAATCCGTACCCTCGCAGCTCAGGTCGTGCAGCAGTTGGGCAGTATCGATATCTGGGTGAATAACGCGGGCATCTATCCAAGCAATCCCCTGCTGGAGATGACGGACGAGGCGTGGAGCCGCGTGATTGATATCAATCTGACGGGTACTTTCATCGGCGCGCGCGAAGCCGCGAAGCGTATGGTGACGGCCGGCAAGGGTGGCGTTATCATTAACCTGGCCTCGACAGCGGGCTACAGGGCCGGCGAGGGGCTGGCGCATTATGTCTCTACAAAACACGGTGTACGCGGCCTCACTAAAAGCCTGGCCGCTGAACTTGGGCGCTACAACATTCGCGTGCTGGCATTAGCCCCGACATTTATTAAAACCCCCGGCACAACTGTTCTCAATGCAGATAGTACTGCGGCGGGTCAGGTTGATATGGATGCTGCCTACGCGACCAAGCTGCCGCTCGGCCGGCCTGGCGTACCTGACGATGTGGCAAGAGTTGCCCTCTTCTGCGCCAGTGACCTCGCGTCATTTATGACCGGTAGCACACTTCCAGTTGATGCCGGAGACCTTGCGGTAGGCGTCTGATCGCGTAATGACAATCTTTTGTGTTCGCATTCCCGATCAAGCGGCTTGAAGTGGTAGACGCGCCTGAAAGATGATCCCTCGCGTTTTTCGTCCGGTTGCTGAAGGCATCGGCGAGGTCGAAGCTGAAGCCGTCGCTGGCCGCGTCAGCGTGAATAGGAATGTCCAGTGCCGTCTCGGCCTGCAGGCGGTCGAGCGCTGCCCCGATCTCCTGCACAGGCTCGTAGCTGCCATCCATCGTACTCCTATGATCGCCATGACCCCGATCGTGTTCTCATCGCACAACTTGACCGCCTCCTCGCCCGTCAGGTGATAGCGCTCGCCCTCCATCAGCCGCCGCGCCTCCGGCTCCATCCACGTCGTCACAAACGTCGCCAGAATCTGGCGCGCATGTCCATCCAGCAAAAGCTCATCGTGCACAATCTGGCACGCCGTCTGCGGCAAAATCTTCTGCTCCGGCATCTCATAGCGTGGAGCCGCCCTGTTCAACGCCGTACGCCCAAACGCAGGCATAACCTTCTGCTCTGCCCACGCGCCGCGTCCGGCTGCATCTTCTTGTGAAGCATAAGTCCACCTCTCCAGAATGAACGGTTTCCCGACTCCGGGAAACCGTTCATACGAAGTGCTATTAATTTATACAACGGGTGATGAAAGTTTAATAAAATCCATTGTTACTCGCTCAGAGGAAGAAAATTGCGGATCTTTGTATATGGGATTAGCTGATCAAGAGTGGCGAGAGTGAAAACTTTGCCATTCGTTCTCAGTAGCATGCGCTTCATATCCTCTCGCCGCACTCCAAACCCTCTTCCGTCTAGGCAAGCAACGACTTCGAAACCTGAAAGCCCTCGGTTTACTCGCTCTTGACTCATCTCTGCAAGATGAACTATACGTGTTGCCTTATCACGGGCTGTCCCATCATCTCCTGTAATTTTAGCTTCAATAAGAACAGATGGATGATATTCATCAGGAATAAAAAAGTCAGGAGCTTGATCAAAACCGGGTACACGCTCAGCACGTTTTGTCTTGCGGAAACTAATACGTGCTCGACTCAAACGCTCTTCTATAGCACTCTCCATGACGTCTCCTACAAGCTCAGAGACAGAGTCACGATGGCTCGCAAAGGGGCGGCCTAAATAGCGCTCGTACAAAAGCACGGCATACGGTATATGTAACGCTGCTACATGTTGAAGCGAAGACAGACCTTCAGCAGTATTAGCCGATGTACTACATTATCAGCACCAGCAGGGGCTCCCTGCTCAATATACTGTACTGCGACAGAAACTAGAGCGTCAATACGCTTTAGTGTTAAGGGGCTCCGAGAGGGTATAAGGTTAGCAATATAACCTTTTTCGGCAAGGTGATAGTAATCATCTCATCAAGATGGCTGTGTAAATAATTAATCTCAACTTCAAACGGTCGTGGCAATTGTTCCCTCCTCTGGTTTGCTCTTATCCCCTAACAGGGTTGTACATGCATGTATGACAGTGTTCAACTGTATACAACTCGAAAAAACAACAATTTCTTCTTTCACCTTTGTTATGCGCTCCTTCAAAGTGGCCTGAGCGTTCCAAGTTGGATGGAGACGGTTAATAACAATCCGAGCAACGTGACCAGCAGCAAGGCAACGAACATCACCTTCTGTAACACGTACCCCTGCATTCCTCATTGCTTTTATGTCTGCCAGGAGGCTTGCTTCCACGCCCTCATCAATCTCAAAAGGAGATTGAATGCGACAGACAAAAATAGAATCCAAAACTGAGGAGTTCGTACCTAAAATATGCAATGATGCATTCATCTCTGCTACAGCAGGAAGTGTTGCACTACAGTTCAGGCGTGCATCGAGAACAGCAACTGCTAATGGTATATATGCTAAAGGGTCATTGTGATGATATGTAAAGACAAATGGAGCACCAAACTTTAACGCTGCGGCATAGTGTTGGAAGACAGCAGACAATCCTTCTGCAAAGTGTTCTATTCCACGACCCAGTGTTATGTTTCCGGTCAACTCTGCTTGTACCCTTGTTGTCATTGGACGGAACTCTTTAAACTCATCCACAAGTCCCAGCCTTAACCAGCAGAAACAGAAGTCCATCAACTCGGCGTACTGAACATTGTCAAAATAGGGAGGATCAGTGAAAACACCATCTAGAGATGCAGGAGGAAGTGGCATTTCAGGAGCGGACGCTGCAAGCAGATAAGATTCTCGATTATGAGGGTTGGGAAACGCATTCACAAATTGTGCCTGGATATGTTCCCCCTCGATAAATACAACTTCTTTACGACGCCCGTTGTACCGTGTTTCAAATGGTTTCTCACAGTAGAGTTTGGCACGACGGTATTTCTCAACAAAGTGGCGGAATGCGCCTGCTCCAACACCTGATATCCCCACTAAGTTATTCTCACATTGAACTAAACCAACCGGAAAACCATGAACGCTAAAGATATCCTGACACTTGAGTGCGTATGTATCATATCGACAGAGCATATTTTGATACCGAAGAAAATCCGAAAAGACCGTTAACAATGCATGACGTATCTCTGTTTGTTCAACTTGACAGATACGACGAAGTAGCAGACCGAGTCCAAGTAGCTGACGCTCACCGAACATCTGTCGATATTGCCGATAGCCCCATCTATGAAGTCTATCGGTCTCGTCACCAGCAGGAATTTCATTTTCTGGAATAGGGAGATTAGGAGTTTGTGCAAGAATTGCACATGCTTGCTCAAAACGCGCAAGATCCCCTTTACCTGGTTTTTTAAAGAAACGGCCATTATGCGCAGGTTTACAGCTTTGGCAGTGATATTCCAGTGCCCACATTCTATGTCTTGGCGGATGATCTGGCTTGAGCGCAGGATACGGATATACGATACTACAATTCTTGCAGCGAATTCGTTGACGCTGAGCAGGCCCTTTAAGATAAACAGCATGCTCACATACAACGCAGGTCTCCGGATGATTCTCTGATGGTTGATGATCATATTCGTTCAGAGCCCCACATGCGCTACAAACAAGTACATGTTTGGGGTGCCGAGTGGCCTCTGCAAGAAGATAGCCTGGGAAAAGATCATTATCGGTTCCGCAGTGAGGACATGTCTCAAATTTGACCCAGAGAAAATACTTAACGATTGCTTCTTGTCCACATATCTCGCACTGAGTGCGATAGAACTCTCCGATATTGACTTCAACGTCAGCGGCCACAGCATCAGCGATCAGCAAGAATGCATCCAAGTCAATAGTGCTTAATGACTGATGTACAATCCAATAGGCCATCGGGTTAATATCAGTACCTACGACACTAAAACCAAGACGGTTGGCTTCGAAAATGGGAGTACCGCCGCCCATGAATGGATCAGCAATAACACCCTGCAATTCATGGGTATGCCAGTAACTCTTTTCGAGTGCTTCTTGACCATTGAATTCTGCAAGAAGAAGATTACGAAAGACTGTACCAGGCCTACGTGCGAACCATTTATGTATGCCTATAATTGGGCGGTAATTCTGCTGGATCTGCTTTTCACGCAATGCAAGAATTGCTGCGAATGTGGGATCAAAAAATTTTTCAAGGCTCACGTTGAAACTCCAAGTAGAAAGAAGTTTAGCAGTATCTGCCTTGTTGTCCTACATCCAGTAGCGTTTTCTCAAATCGGATGAAAATGAATGTTTAATGAATGTTTAAGGAAAGCAGTGACGCAAATTTAGCAAATTACTGGCATATTGTCAAGCAATCGGTCTTCGTTAATAGTTATTAGCTATTACAAACCGGGAGAGGATAATAGGAGTATCCCTTATTCCAAGAAAAGCTTTTCTAAACATCTCGCTTCTGATTTGTCAAAAATAATCTTGCACTTGTCCTTACCAATGTCGTTTACTAAAGACTATCTATACTAGCAGGAAGGATTGCAAGAAAGATGTTGGAAAGCAAGCAGGCAGGATGATGCCGGCTAATAAAGTATCTCAACGTGTTGTGCAGTCATCGCTGGCCGCGCAGATCCTGCGTGAGCCGCTGAATCCGTTCCCTTATTACAAGCAGATGCGTGCGACCTCGCAGGTTTTTTATGCACCGGAGTTTCGTAGCTGGTTTGTGACGCGGTATGATGATGTGCAGCGTGTGATTGACGATCCTGCTCTGTTCTCTTCGGAGCAGTCGATCAGGAGCCGCCCGGGTGCAGAGAGGTCAGCTCCGACTCTTTTGTGGACCGATCCGCCGCGTCATGGCCGGCTGCGGGCGTTAGTCGGCCAGGCGTTTAATCCGCGCACAATTGCCTCTCTGGCCCCGCGCATCAGCCAGATTGTGCATACTCAACTGGACGCCGTCGCCAGATCCGGCCGCATGGATGTGGTGCGCGACCTGGCGAATCCCCTTCCTATAATTGTGATCGCTGAGCTGCTGGGTATTTCGAGCAGGGATCAAGCTCAGTTCAAATATTGGTCCGATCTCATCGTGGGCACGATACGCAAAGAGAAGAAGCAAGCGGTCATAGATATGAATGCTTATTTCTTGACAATTCTGGCCCAACGCCGCGTGCAGCCAGAAGATGATCTGATCAGCGCCCTGCTTGCAGCCCAGATCGACGGGGTACACCTTACGGATGCCGAGGTCTTGAGCTTCTGCCGCCTGCTGCTCGTCGCAGGCCACGAGACATCGACCAACCTGATCGGCAGCGCCCTCTTGACCCTCGATGAGTATCCGGAGGCTGTAGAAGAGCTGCGTGCCGATCCTGCTTTGATCCCGACCGCCGTGGAAGGTGTGATACGTTATCGCACGCCCATTCAGAGGCTGCGTCGTGTGGCAACGTCCGATACACTGCTCGGAGGCTGCCTCATCAAGGCTGGCGAGATCGTTTCACCCATTCCAGGCTCGGCCAACCGCGATGAGGCACACTTTGCGCAGCCCGAACTCTTCTCAATCCTCCGCACGCCAGAGCGCCATCTGGGCTTCGGCCACGGCATTCACTTCTGCCTGGGTGCCTCCCTCGCCCGCCTGGAGACAAAGCTCGCCCTGGAAGCTCTGTTTGCTCGCTTTATAGATATCGAACGTGTCAAAGATGTGCCGTTACAAGCTGTGTCCAGCTCTTTTGTCTACGGCGTAAAAAGCTTGCCTATGACCTTTCGCGAGGCATAGGCTTCTTTTGTCTCTTTACGTCTACAATGTTGGAGGAGCAGAGAGGAGAAGCTGCAGGTGTTAAAATGAATGTTAATCAACAATTATGCCTGCAAATTACCTGTTATATTGCGCTTGATGCCCCAGGCGCAGAGGAAATCCCACTTTACCTGGAAGTTGGTTTGCCGGATCTCATTGAGCGCCTGATTGTAGATGGCGTCGTAGTCTTCGGGTGCACAGCCCCATTTCTGGATGAATGGGCGTAGCGCTTGAAATAGATGCGTAAAGTTTTCGTAGTATGCCTCTCCACCTTCTGTGCCTGCCTGGTAGATCAAATCGTACTTCTTTGTTTGCACGTTTTGTGCGCCATACTGCTTAAGCATACGTGATAGATGTGTGGTGAGCCCTGTGCTTTCTTGTTCAAAGAGGTGACCAGAGTGAAAGAGTGCGCACATGAATGAGGCGTGCATTTGTAAGTGTGCGCCTTTTGTATTGTCATCGATAAATCCAGATTCCATAATGCGGATGATTCCATTGGGACGTGTGACACGCTGCATTTCCAGGAGCAGTTGAGGCCAGTCCCACGTACGCATAAAACTACTGCCGAGTCGGATGTTAACAAGGTCAAAGGACTCCTCTGGAAATTCGAGTGGACGTAGTGCGTCCATGACCTGGAATGTAACTCTATCACTAATGCTCTGGGTACTGGCGATCTTCTGTGCGTATTCGACCATGCGTGGACTGATATCTATACCGTCTAACGACATGCCTGGATATGTCTGTGCGGCCTCGATGATCCAACTGCCGGCACCGCAGCCGATATCGAGGACATGCTCAATAGAGCCGGGCGCTTCCTGCTCGGAGAGCACTCCACCCATGGCCTGTGTGATCATCTGATCCTGAATTGCCAGCCGAAATAGCTCGTTCTTGCTCTGTCTATCTTGCACAAAATAGGTCGTGGGTTGTTCGTTTTTCCGCTGTGGGGTCGGCATTATATCTGGCACTCCTTTGATTCAACGATGGCTCTGATAGGGAGTTAGCACTCCCTTGCTTCATATTATAAGGAAATGGTATGCAGAAATACAACGGTCCTTTGCTTCATAATTCGCTTCTATCGGAGTTGCTTACTACCCTATCAACCTTTATGGCAACCTTGCATCGCTCCGCGGCTTCGCCGCTGCCAGGAAGTTTGCCACAGCATTACGCCTCCGCACCTGTCATTTGCGCTGTCTGTAGCATTTCATACGCGAGCTCCTGGAGTGCACTACGTAACTCGGGCGGCTGCTGTATAATGAAAGGGCAGCCTAGGCTGATCAGAAAGCGCGCCATCCAGTTCAGGTCATTGATAGAGGCGGAGAATATGACTCCGTGAGCGTGCTGTGTGGGCCTGAGAGTTGCCAGTCCAGGTGGAACTTTACGTCTTGCCTCCTCCAGGGGAATGAGTAGGAGCACTTCTACATCCCAGGTGTCCGGAATGGCGGCGAACGATTGGATGATGTATTCCAGGAGAGGAAAGTCAGCCGGTGGAGAAAACGTCTCGGCGCGCAGTTCGACCTGCTGCACCCGGTCCAGTCGAAAGACGCGCGTTTGCTTGCGTAAGTGGCAATAACCGGCTGTGTACCAGTGCCCGTTGTGGCAGAGGACACCGTAAGGATCAAGCGTGCGCTCTGTCTCCTCGTTCGACCCTGTGCGGTAGCGCAGCCAGATCTGGCGGCCTTGCCTGGCTGCCATACTCACCGTCTCCACAACGATCCTCTCCACCAGCACATCAGGTGAAGCGATGCCAAGCACCAGGGCTCCCTGAATGGCCTCAACCCGTTGGCGTAAGTCGCCAGGTAGCACGCGCATAATTTTCGCGATCACCCCTTCTATTGCCGGAGCCATAGCATTAATGCCCAGCTTTTGTACCATTAGCACTCCTAGCGTAATAGCGAGCGTCTCCTCGTTGCTAAACATAAGTGGAGGAAGCTTGAAGCCCGGCCGCAGCCGGTATCCCCCATGCCGCCCAATCACCGCCTCGATGGGAATTCCCACCTCCTGCAACATGGTAATGTAGCGGCGGATAGTCCGCACATCCACCTCCAGGCGTGCGGCCAACTCCGGACCACTCATGTACGCCCTGGCCTGCAGTAATTCGAGGATAGCGAGCACTCGGCTGGTTGGATGATACATTTCCGATCCTTTTTGTTTCTTCGCTTCAAGTAAGAAAGGCGGACCAATCTTATCCGCCTTTGCCAGTATACTTGAAAAGTAGCGTCAATGTGTTCATTCAAAAGAAAGAGCTACTTTATTGAAAGCTGTGAACAAGAAGAAAGGACAACAAGCGTGTTTCAAGGTTTAAGAACAGTTATCTACGGAACCAGCGATATAGAGAAGGCAAAGGCCTGGTACAGCACCCTGCTCGGCTTCAAGCCCTACTTTGATCAACCTTTCTACGTTGGCTTCGAGGTCGGCGGATTCGAGCTGGGCCTGGACCCAAATGCTTCTATTGGTACCACAGGTCCAGTGGCCTACTGGGGCGTTCCCGATGCCGATGAAGCCATGAAACGACTTCTGGAGCTTGGCGCGCGTGAACATCATCCCATTCAGGATGTTGGTGACGATATTCGCATCGGCTCGGTTATCGATCCATTCGGTAATACCCTTGGCATCATCAAAAATCCAAACTTCTCTTTCAAAGAGCCTGTAACACACGACGTTCCTCATTTTTGAAAATTTTGGGATGAGTCATTATTATAGGAAGACATGCAGGAAACAAAAGAGATACGGCAGAAAAGTATTTTCCTACTGCATCTCTTTTAATAGTTAATAGCTGACAACCAGCTTCGGTTAGAGTAACAGGTGCCCCTAAGGACACCTGTCCTCTTGACTCCTGAGAGTGGCTCTACTGACTGCCTGCGAGACTGTCAAAGAAACTCTGCATATCTCCAAAGGTACTACTATTATCACTCATCCCGCTGTCATTACTCACTGTAGAGCCAGATATGAAAGGCGCTGCGGTGGCTGTTGGAGTAGCGGTAGGTTGGGGAGTTGGAGTAGCGGTAGGCTTGGGAGTAGGAGTAGGCGTAGGCTTGGGGGTAGCGGTAGGCTTGGGAGTAGCGGTAGGTTGAGGAGTCGGAGTAGCCGTAGGCTCAGGAGTTGGAGTCGGGTAAAAAAAGTCTGAGAAACCCGGCAGAGTGGGTAGATCAGGTAAAGTAGGCAGATCTGGAAAACCTGGCACCTGGTCTACCACACCTACGGGTGCGGCATGCACTGTTGGTACTACAAAGGACGCGCCTGCAAATGCCATCGAAGTAGCAAGAGACAGGCTTATAGCTGATAAACGCATTCTTAATCTAAACATGAGATACTCTCCTTTACATGATATACAACTGATATGAATTTTATACTTAGATTCTATTTAAGTAAAGAGAATATATAATCATGTATCGATTAGCAGGGTATTCCGACCTTCTGAAAAAAGATAACCATCATGTTTTCCAGGCTCTTTTTACTGCTTCAGACAGTAAAAAGAG
>CAXTXB010000060.1:0-14659 GCA_964247965.1 uncultured Dictyobacter sp.
AAAAAGAGCAGGGAAAACATGGTGGTCGTCATTTCTCAAAAGTTCGAGATGACTCATGCTCTTTATTCAACGGTATTAAGACGGGAACAAACCCTTCGCCGGGCTTGTAGTCGGGCGATTGGTGGCGGAAGTACGTGTTATAGAGGTCGGCGTAGTGTCCGCCGCGCCTCATAAGTACCTCGTGGCTGCCCTCTTCCACGATACGACCCGAGCTCAAGACGATGATGCGATCGGCATGTTTGATGGTTGAGAGGCGGTGGGCGATCACGATGGCCGTGCGATCTTTGAGCAGCACATCCAGCCCCTCTTGAATTTGTGCCTCCGTGAGTGGATCGACGCTCGCGGTCGCTTCATCCATAATGATGATCGCCGGGTCCTGCAGTAGCACGCGGGCCAGGGCGACGAGCTGGCGCTGACCCATTGAGAGCGCTTTACCCGCCTCGCCCACCAGCGTCTGCAAGCCGTCAGGCATCGCCTCCAGCCAATCACCATCTCCGATACGCCCGGCTACCTGCTCGATCTCCGCATCAGTAGCATCGGGTCGGGCGTAGCGAATATTGTCCGCCACGGTACCAGAGAAGAGAAAGGGTATCTGCGGCACGATGCCTAATTGCCGATGATAGGCCTGCAAATCGAACGTGCGAATATCCTGATCATCGATCAGAATCTCGCCGCCCTGGAACTCGTAGAAGCGCGCAATCAGCTTGCCCAGGCTCGACTTTCCTGCACCCGTATGGCCCACGAACGCAATCGTCTCCCCCGCCCTGATCGTCAGATTAAAGTCCTTCAGCACCGATTGGCGCTGATCATAACTAAAGAAGATATGCTGAAACTCGATCTTGCCATGCAGAGGCGGAACCGGCCGCTCTGCGCTCTGATTCACGCGCGGCTCAGCGTCCAGCAGGGCAAAGACGCGCTCGCTCGCCGCCAGACCAAGCTGGAACTGGCTCCAGAATGATGCAATACTCGTCAGTGGAACCCAGAGCAGCCCGATGCTCTGGATAAACAGGAACCAGTCGCCCGCTGAGATCGTGTGGCTCACCACGCTCAGGCCTCCAAAGTAGACGATTATCGTCGTTCCCACATTTGCAATCAATATCAGGACCGGAAAGATTCCGTTGTACAGGAAGCCCGAACGCAGATTAACATAATATGACTGCGCGTTGATCTGCTTGAACTCCTCGTACATATTCTGTTCCTGGCGGAAGTTCTTCGCAATCGTAATCCCGCTCACCACCTCCTGCACATTGGCATTCACACGTGCTAGTGAGCGTTGGGCATTGCGTGTAAAGCTGCGTGCCAGCCTGCGGAAGCCGAGCGCCACAATGATGATCAGCGGCGTAATCGTCATTGCCAGCAGGGCCAACTGCGCATTGCGAAAGAAAAGGATCGTGATAATCAACAGGAACAGCAGCACCTGGCTGAGCAGATTCAGCGTAAGCGTCACCACCGTCGCGAAATTTTATGTGTCCGAAGTCACGCGACTCACGCTCTTACCCGACGAGAATTCATCGAAGAACGACATATCCCGCTTCATCACCGCCGAGAAGGCATCTTTGCGCAACTGCAGCACGACATCGCCGACCGCCTGTGCGCTGAAGCGCTGCCGGAACAGATTACAGGTCCACGAAAGCACGGCCGACAAGAGAATGAACGCCACCAGCATAATCGCCGTCTGTACCGCCCTCGAACCCACCAGCGTATCGATGCTGCGTGAGATCAAGAGCGGGAAGGCTGTGTCCAGGCCGGCGTTGAGCACGACCAGGATTGTGATCGCACCCATAAGAGGCAACCCGGGCTTGAAGTAATTTACAATCCGCCCCAAAAGTTGCCCGTCGCTATATGTACGATCATAGGCCTCAGCATCCAGGCCATCCATGATAAAACCCATGCGAAAGATTCCTTTCTGCTACTCCGCGCTGCTAACAGGTGTTGGAACTGCTGAATCGTAGCGTAAGAAGATGCGGCGATAGGTCTCGCTGCGCTCCAGGAGCTCTTCATGTGTACCCTGATCGATCAGCTTGCCACTGCGTATCAACAGAATACTATCAGCCCAGCGGATCTGCGAGATGCGGTGGGTGATCAAGAGCGTCGTGCGCCCATCCAGCACGCGGCGGATCGCCTTCTGAATCTCGTCTTCTGTTGCGCTGTCGATCGCGCTGGTCGAATCATCCAGAATCAGGATGCGCGGATCGGTTAGCAGGGCGCGGGCGATCGCGATACGCTGGCGTTGTCCACCCGACAGGGTCACTCCGCGTTCACCAATCTCCGTCTCATAACCCTCTTTGAAGCTTTGGATAAACTCGTCCGCCTGCGCATCGCGTGCCGCTGCTTCAATCGCCGCGCGATCTCCCTTCTGTCCCAGGCCGTAGCCAATGTTTTCAGCGATCGAGCGCGAAAAGAGAAACACATCCTGCTCAATCGTAGAGATCTGCGAGCGCAAAGAATCCAGATTCCAGTCACGCACATCCACACCATCAATCAACACCCGCCCCTCGTTCACATCATAGATGCGGTTCACCAGCTTTGTAATCGTACTCTTGCCCGCGCCCGTCTGCCCTACAATCGCAATTGTCTGCCCGGGCTTAGCATGGAAAGAGATATCCTTCAAGATAGGCGTCTCGCCATAGCCAAACGTAACGTGCTCGAAAGTGATATCGCCGCGTATATCCCCCACGTATCCATTCTCGTTTTCATCCAACTCTGTCTCTTCCTTCATCAGCCCCAGAATGCGTGCAGCCCCGGCGATGCCAAGCTGCATCAGGCCGAAGGTCCAGGTAGACATAAAGGTCACAAAACGGAAGTTTGACATCAAGCCCATAAAGGCGATCAGACTACCAAGCGAGAGCTGATGAATTGAGACCAGGTAGAGGCCGTGCAAGAAGGCCAACGCAAGCGCGACCCCCAGCAGCAGCGTCGGTAGATAGCGTCCCTGAATCTTCCCGTTCTCAACATAGAGATCGCGATAGCGCCTGGCACTGTGTGTAAACTTCTGGATCTCCTGCCCCTCTTGAGCTGTCGCCTTCACCACCTCAACCCCTGACACCGCCTCATTCAAGATCGCATTCGTCGTCCCAAACTGTTCTCGCATCGCATTCGAGACCGGGTCCAGTTGACGCGAATAAGAACGCAGCCCGATGAAGAACACAAACGTAAAGAGCAGGGGCACCAATAATAGTTGAGGGCTGATAAACCCAATGAAGATGATATTCACCGCCAGGCTAGTAAACGAATCGAAGATAATATCAAGGCCGGGAGAAATCATATCGCTAAGCTGAGTCATATCATTCGAGGCACGCGCCATCACATCACCGACCAACTGGCGATTATGAAATGTCTGGCTCTTGCCCAGCAGACTGATATATAGCTCCTCGCGCGAATCGCGTGTCAGCCGTTTGCCAAGTATCTCAGCCGAGAAGCGCGCACCCAGATCAAGGCTCCCCTGCAAGACAATCACCGCCAGCAGCGTGAGCGCGATCGTCAGTAAATCGCTTCGCGCGGCTTCACCCTTGAGAACAGTGTTGAATGCAATACCCGTGAGGGTAGATATGAATGCATGGAGCGCATTGGTCGCAATCGTTAAGAGTATGAAACCCAAAAGAAAGTGCTTATAGCGTAAGAGATGGGACGCGATCCAACGCGTAGGATTAGAACGATTATAAGAATATTCACCGGCAACCGTAAACTCACGTTTGGACAGCAAGGGATACCTCCAGCGGAATCAACGCACGCACTACTACAAAATTGAAGATCTGAGAGACTGAGAGACAGGGCTGACTGGCACTTCTAGACAGACTGTTACATTGCTACTGCAGCGTGGCGGTAAGAAGTAAGGCTATAGCCCGCGAAAGTAGGCGAGAGATCATGAAACAAGTGTTCGCACCCAACACTCCCCATTATACACCATTATTCCTGCCATCTTGTGTCCAGTTTTATGGTTTTTGGACATGACTTACTTAGATGACAAAAGCCTCTTAGTGCTCATGCCAGCGCCTCTAGTTTACTCCTTGATACTCGAAAATACTTCTTCAATCTTGCGTGCTTAGTTGTTCTAATTCAAGGCAAAGAACGATCCTATAGGTAAGCCCTTTGTAACGTGTACCCTATTGAGAGCATGGGTATCTCTTGTTTTCTCTTCAGTGTGGTGCCTTTCACTTGCATGAAATTCTTGGTGTACCCAGTACTATTTTCCTTCTTCTGAGGAATTATGTACTTGTAAGAGCGGATCTAAATTCTCAATCAGAGGATCGACCATCGTCCCTGTGCGGGTAAAAGGTCCGGGCCGGCGTCCGATTCTTGCCATTCTGACACGATAAAGCACCTGTGCCAGAGCTTCTCTAACCCTTTGGAATTCATACATCGCCTGGTGAGCTTCCGCGACCTCCTGATTCATACGCTGAAAGCGGGCTAGAAGGTTATTCAATGGTCCAGCAACTGGCCAGAGAACACTTCCGGACGATAGTGGAACACGGCTACTTAGATCGCCGTTCGCAACGCGCATATGCGTGTCCACGATATCTTGAATACCCTGATCCAACAGCACCTTTTGTTGTGCTACAGCACGTTCCTGTTCGGCCACTACGTGTTCCAGGTTCGCAATCACCTCTGCGCGATCGGCACGCAAAATGGCGTTATTAGCACTTCTCACCCATAGCCACATCACGCTAGCGAGAACAACATGGATCACAACGGGGCGCATACGAACGGTAACATTATCCGTAGCGATCATAGCCGCAAAGAGGGCGGTATGCGGTTGGAGTGTAATGTCAGCCTGGATAAAAATGAGATTGAACAGCACAAAACCTGAGAGTACCCATCCATTGGGTGGCAGGAGAGATACGGCAAAGACTTCAACAAATACCAGCAGATCGTAAAGCTGAATGGAACTTGGAGTCAATGGTGAGGAAAGCGTTACAGCAATAAGTGCCAGGTTCAATCCGAGAGGGATAATAAAGCCTGCAATACCAGTTCTTCCACTTCTATTAAATAGAGATGCAATGAAGATCATGAAGATAGGAAAAAGAACGGCAAAAGCAATGAAATGGTTAGGCCCAAACACACCGATCAGGAAACCCAGCATGAACATAATAAGCGCAAAAAACATCACAGCGCTTATGAGGCGTCCGCGCCTTGAACGCTCACGTTCAGCAAGAGAGGCTGTATCAGCGGCTTCTTTTGGGGCAGTAAGATAATACCACCATCCCAATCCTGCTTTCTTGTTGCGTGCCATAGGATTTTGTTGTATAAGCAGCGTAGGTCGATTTTCATCCATCTCACTTGGAGGAGCAGGAACAGAATCAGTAAATGCAGAACGACTCTTCATACTCATAATTTCTATGTAGACTCCTTTTATCGATTCTTTTTTTCCTACTACAAACATGTAGTAGGAAAAACTCTAAGGCACTATTTGTCAACTCGTGTTTTGTGTTTATTTTAAGGAGACAAGACCTCTTTCTACCAAAAAGCGAAGTATCACATTCATCTGTTGAGGAGTGAGTGATAATAATTGAGCAATCTCTGCTAGCGTCTTTTCTCCAGTTGCGAGCTGGTAGACGAAGCGATAAGGGCGAGGCCAGGTAGCGAGGTCTTCCATTGCAATTTTCTGTGTTTGAACAGGTATCATGGATAGCGATATGCTCCCTCGACTATCTTGTCGTTGAGGCAGTAGCGAGGCTCTTTCCTGAGAGCTTTGTAAGCGTGGTGACATCTGCAGAGGCAGCGATCGTGGTGACATTTGTGAAGGCGAAGAATGTGTTGAAGATGGCGAAGGAGTAGGAACGTAGTCCCACTCCAGCATTCCTTTGCCAGCTAATGTACGAAAAGCCTCTTCGCCTGAGAGCACAGATGTCCCATTGTACGATATCATGCAAGACACAACTTTTCCTGCAGATAGAAGCACCAAAGCCTGGCAGTCACCTTTGATACCAGCAATTTGCTTCACTGTCGCTCGTAATTCGCCACTCTGGTGGCTTAAGACGCGCAAAATTGTTTCAAGATCAATGGGATACAATGATTAGCCCTCCTCACCACGCTTAATTGTTGTTGTATGTACTCCCTATTATTTGATAAAGTCAACGTGCTAGACGAAAGTCAAGCAAATAAATTCGTGCTAAGCATTTTGTCCGGTTGTCAGCCTATCCTTTAAAAAAACCTGTTCAATGGCTAGATGAAGCCAGTAAGCCATTTAGCCATAATGCCATTCCTACAACCTGAGTAGCCTCTCAGCGTTCAGATGGCAGATTTTCTCCTTATCGGCATCGCTAATAGGTGCAGCTTCGATGAAGTGCACTCCTTCTTCAGTGCTCTCAAATGGATAATCCACTGCAAAAAGAATTTGGTCTGCACCTAACGTAATCAGTGAACAGAGTAGTGGTTCCGGAGCGAACTGCCCACTGGTGGTAATGACGATATTTTCTTTGATATACTGCGAGGGGAGCTTTTTGATAGTTCGTGTGCCAGGGGAGATTTTCGCGCGCGAGTCCAGGCGCCAGAGAATAAACGGGAGCATTTCGCCCATGTGTCCTAGAATAAGTGTTGCTTTTGGAAATGTATCAAATATTCCACTAAAGATCAGCCGCAGGGCGTATGTCCCCATTTCGACCCCCCAGTTCCAGGTTGGTCCTAATAACTCGGGATATCCCTCGTAAATTCGATTTACCTGTGCTGGTGGAGTGCTTCCTGGATGCAGGTAGATGGGTACCTGAAGAGCCTCAGCCCGCTCCCATACAACCCAGAATTTCTGCTCATCTATAAATTCACCGTGAGTATGTCCATTGACCATCGCACCCTTCAGGCCAAGCTGCTTCACCGAGCGCTCCAGTTCATCAGCCGCCGCCTGTGGATTCTGTAGAGGTAGTCCAGCCAGACCCGCAAAACGAGTTGGATATTTGCGCACAATTTCGGCAAAGCTATCATTCGCCTGCTGGGCCATTTTGACTGCTGTCGAGGCATCTTTTTCCATCTGAAGACCTGGTGGCAATGAGAGCACTTGCATGTCAATCCCGTATTGATCCATCTCTGGCAGTCGATACTGCTCTATATCGGCCATTCTTGTTGCCATCTGTGCTGCAAAACTAGGATTAAGCAGGGTCGAAATAGCTGAAGGGAATTGGAGCCCTGGTGCAAGTAAGTGCTCTTCTACTGTTATCTTTTTCATGCCTTTTTCTCTTATTCCACTAAATAGTTAAAATTGTGTGTATATACAATAGCTTCATCGCCTGGATGGAGATACTACATTCCAGGCGATGAAACGAAGGCAATCTTTCTTGTCTGCTTAGCGTATCGATTTCACTGGTAGGATAAATACGGCTGCTAGCAGAAGAAAGATAGCTGTAAGGGAAAATAGCAGGCTATAATTGTGAAAATTGTTAATAATTACGCCCCCTAGTAAAGGCCCTACAACAAGGGGGATGAACAGTGCAGTATTGATCAGCCCAAGATCCTTGCCTCGCGCTGATGCTCGTGGCAGCACCCTGATAGCGATAGCCTGATCGACCGCGAGGTAAATACCAAACCCTAATCCAAGTGCGACGCCTGCAATCAGGAAAACAGTCCAGACCGGGACGAACGCAATACAGAAAAGTGCCGCACTCATGATCAGAGCACCACATATGACAAATGCTTTGAGACGCTGCATACGACCTGCTAGAATGCCACTCACAATCGCTGCTACTAGAAGGACCGTCGTCGAACTAATCTGGAATGTCGCGACTCCTTGATCAGCACGACTGAGATGGATCACATCTTGTAAATAATAGAGCAAATACGTAATGAGCACCTGGTAACCAAAGAAAGCAAAACATCTTGATAACCAGACAAAACCGAAGTCGGGATGCTCTTTAGGATTGACCCAGAACTCAGATAAGAGCATAGAGAAACGAAACGGCTTCACGAGTTCCTTTGGCAACGGTTGCTCTCGAAATACGGAGAGGAATGAAAGCACAAAGAGCACAGAAATGGCTGCCACAATAAAATAACCCTGGTCAGGATGTACCAGCACATTCGTTAAACGTGAAACGATGATGATGCCAACGCCGCCGCCAACAAGTGGTGCCATGCCTGCCAGTGCTGATACCACGTAGCGCTGCGAAAGCGGAATCTGATCAGGAATGATAGCAGTACAGACAGCTAGAAGGGCATCTGCGCAAAACTGGACTATGACTTCACCCACTAGCACTTCCCATATGCTAGTAGAAAGACCCATAATAATCAGGCCAGTAGCGATACCAACCGTACTGACAATGATCCATGGCCGTCTACGCCCCCATCGTCCGGTTGTTCGATCTGATAATGATCCAATAAGCGGCGAGCCGATAACGCCAGCTATTCCACCTACTGAAGCAATTAGCGTAAATGCGATAATTTTGTTGGTAGGATCAATGTGGGCTATCTGAGCTGGTAGGAGCAATTGCTTGATTGTAACGTTGTTAACTCCCATGACAATTGCTGCCAGGCTAAACAGTACCCGATAAAGCAAGGTTACCGGGCGCGTTGGAGCCTGGTAAAATGCATGACCTTCTGTATTCTCCTCAATAATTGGCATGGGAAGCGACTCGTTGTCAATCTTCGTCTCCTCATCAGGTGGTAAATTGTTTTGAGGAAACTCGTCGGAGTAGGACGTTCCAGATGTCGTCATAGAATCTCCTTCCATTGCTTCGGAAACAAAACGGCTTTACGCTAATTGCAAGACGTTTCATTTACCATTAGAGTTCTCCCAAAGAAAGGACATCATATCCGCATGATGATGAGTTTTTCTCTAGAAGAGTGCAGGCTATTTACGAGAAAATGATGGTTCTCGAATAGTATGCAACCAGATATCCAACCGCGTCAAATGTGTAGTACTAACTTTGATTCCGTTTGCCTCCATGGACAGGCAGCAAGCCTCCTCCGCAAAGCACCACAGAGTTGCGCGCAATCTTTCCAGGTCTTCTCCACGTTTATATGGACCAGGCAAGCTAATGGTGCAACATGCGGAGCTCGTTAGACTCAGCTAGCAAGCTGACGCGGCATTTACGAGAGACGCTTAGCAAGATAAGGCACTCAAATGTCTTTATGCAATCTGGACGACCAAACGCCGAGGGCGTCGTGCTAGAACTAGCTATAAGTGAGGCCTTAGTTCTAGAATAGCAGCAGCAGATTGTGATCGAGCAGGTAACACGAGCAGGGTCATCTATTGCACAAATGGCAAACCTGGGTGATACTTCCCAGCCTAATCGATGAAGAGGAAAGAATTTGCTCGTTAAATTGCCAGGGAGGCGATGTGAAACTTTTCAGATCATCTCCCTGGCAAGAAGCTAACGGGTAATTCTATAGTTGAGGGAGCACACTTGTAAGCTGCTCGCCTGCTTCTCTTGTGCGGCGATTATTCGGCGACGAGGAAGACGAGCATGATGGGAGCTCCGACAAAAAGTAGGACTAGAAAGGGACTGTACCAGTATGGGCCCAGCCAGGCCAGGTTGATGCGGGCTGTATTGGGAATATTGAGCACTGTAAAGAGTGCGAGGGCTGCTCCTAGAAAAAAGGAGCCTACGAAGGTTAAGATCAGCGCCTCCAGGGGCTTTTTGATACTGCGTATGCCTCGCCCGAGCAGGTTCCCAATGATAGAGAGCCCAAGCATGGCTAAGAGTAAGAAGAGCAGGCTGGTAAAGCCAGTGCCCCCGCTACCCGAAATAGCCAGGAGCGATGGGAATGTCAAGGCCCCGGCCAGAGAGAAGATAAACAATAGTACAAGAACAATGAGTGCTTTCAATGCCACCAATCCGAAATTCATGTTGCCTCCTGTAAGCACTGTTTGCCAGCAGTTCTATTAAGGTATACTGTACACTCTCCTAAAAAATACTATACACTATTCTGTTTCGTTTTGCACGAACGGGGGCTGCTCATGATTAAAATTTGACGTATACGCACAAAGGGTTTATAATCTCTCAGATAGCTATCGGTTCACAAGGAGGAGGCCGCATGGCCTTTTTTCTTTGTTTCCCCCCCACTGTGTTTAAGGAATATACCAATGCCAAAGATGTATGGATGGGTGCGTGAGGTAGTGCCCGAAAGCCCGGCGGACCGTGCGGGCCTACAGTCAGGCGATCTGCTGCGGACGATTAACGGCCACACGATTCGAGATCTGGTGGACTTCAGGTTCTATATTGCAGACGAAGAGCTAGTGATTGGCTATGATCGCCAGCAAGATCAGCACGAGGTGCGCGTCACCAAAGAGATTGATGAGAACTTTGGTGTCTTGTTTGGTGAGGAACCGACCCCCTTTATTCGCCAATGTGCCAATAAATGTGTGTTTTGCTTTATCAAAGGCCTGCCAGAACGCTATGCTCCCCAGCCAGGCCTGGCACATGGTATGCGCTCTTCACTCTATATTAAAGATGATGATTATCGTTATTCCTTCCTCTTTGGGAACTTCATCACACTGACAAACTTAAAAGAACAGGATTGGCAGCGGCTCGATGAGCAGAAGCTTACTCCACTCTATGTCTCGGTTCACACGACGAATCCTGAACTGCGGCGCAAGGTTGTGGATGGCCCCAGATCGGGCGAGATCATAGAGCATATCCAGCGCCTTGGCTCGATGAATCTAACCTGCCACACTCAACTGGTGCTTTTACCAACGATCAACGACGGCCCTGAGCTTGAGCGCAGCATTCGCGACTTGATCAAGCTGCGCCCCATCGTTGAATCGATCTCCGCTGTCCCGGTTGGTCTGACTAAGTATAACAATATGATCAAGACCGGCGACCTTCCACCCCTTCGTCACTATACAAAGGAAGAGGCCGAGGTCATCATCGATCAAGTTGAGGCGTTCCAGCGCGAGTTTGCCGCCGCTGATCCCGACGGGAATCCTTTTATCTACCTCTCAGATGAATGGTACTATCTGACCGGGCGCGACTTTCCGCCGGCCCAACACTATGGTCTGTACTCACAGATTGAGAATGGCGTGGGCATGACGCGCTTCCTGCTCGATCAATGGTCGCATACCAGGCGCAGGCTGCCTGCACGTATGCCACAACCGCAACGCGTGACGCTGGTAACGGGTCTCATGGCACAACCAATTATTGATGGACTGGCAGAAGACCTGCGTGCCATTCAGCAGCTGGATATCAAGGTGCTGCCCATCATCAATAAATTCTTTGGCGAACAGGTTACTGTCGCTGGTCTGCTTTGTGGCCAGGATGTCTTAGATACACTCTATGCACAGGATGAGCGCGCCGACCTGATCTTATTGCCACGTGTTATGCTTGACAACGAGGGCGTCCGCTTCCTGGACGATATGAGCGTCGAGGAATTCAAAGAGAAGTTAGCACCTGCACGCGTCGAATTTGTACGCAACGCCCAGGAGACGATCGACGCAGTCCGTTCGCTTGCCGGAGTAGCAAAGGCCGGAGAGCGCAAGCTTGTTCGTGTGCAGTCTCGTTTATAAATTTCCTGGCACGCAATTCCCGAAGATAGAGAATGGCATGATAATACCGACCGCGCAACTGAATGCTCTGTGCATACGTCTATATAATTATAAATGGACGTCGGTACTATCATAGTGCTCTGAACCACATGATGTGACCGGCTCACGCCGCGATCAAGCGGATTGGAGTGGGAGCCAGCCTCAGTGCTTCCCTGGCACGACAAGCGCAAGGGATGGTCGCTACGCGCAGTGAGCCGGTCACATCATGTGGGTCGGTCCAATAGAGAGATGTCAGCGTTGTTAGTACGGATCATGCCATTTGTTGTATAGACTGAAGATGCATATCTCAATAGTATATCCTTCATAAAAAGGCGGCACTATGACGTTTATGGCTCTGCTTACGAAAGAACTGCGCCTGCGACTTCGCAGCGAACGCACTATGTGGGGACTGGTAAGTTATGTGGTGTTGATCGGGCTACTGGGCTGGTTCATTTATTACAGTGCTACACGGAACAACTTTAGCCCCGATAGCTTTGGCTCTAACCTGTACTCCTGGTTAATCGGCATCCAATTCTTTCTCATCTTCTGTACCACCCCGGCTTATACTGCGACAGCCATCAACGGCGAGAAGCAGCGGCAGACTTTTGACCTGCTGGTCTGTTCGCAGCTCTCCGCCTTCTCCCTTTCGGCCGGCAAACTGGTGGCGGGTGTCGTCAACTCTCTTTTGCTCATTGCTGCCGCCCTGCCAGTATTTAGCCTCGTCTTTCTATTTGGAGGCGTATCGCCCGTCCAATTTTTGGAGACTCTGCTCGTCTATGTTGTTTCCGCGCTTTTACTAGGGTCCACCGGACTCTTCTTCTCCGCCCTATTAAAAAGTCCCATCCTCTCAACCACGTTTACCTACTCTGTGTGCCTTATCTGGATCACGCTGCCGTATTTCTTCTTAATCGTTTGGAGTATTGGCTCAACCACACGCCCTTACTCTACAGATTATATAAAGATCGCGTACATCTGGAATCCAATCATTGCACTCTCTAGCATCATCACACCTGGCCTGGACACTATATGGTCGGTCCCTGCCTGGCTGTCCTATTGCCTTTTGAGCCTTGCCCTATCGCTGCTTGCATTCCTGCTCTGTGTTCTTGTTGTAAAGCCGGGAGATAGAAGGCCGGGGCGCGTGAAGCGCAAGGCATACAAAGGAACAGTGTCAACGAACAAAGCAATGGGCGCGGCATAATTCAAAATAGGTCAAATGACACTCGCGCGCAAAACAGCACTTCGCGTATGCTTCTCATAGACAAGTTCGAAAGAAGATAAGTTCAGCAGCAAAGGTTGTATGATGAAGCGGGATAAGCGCACGCGGAGTGTGCCTACATATGTGCTCATATGGTTTATCGTGATGCAAATAGGTGTTATCTTTTTACTTGTGGCACAAAGTTTTAGTGCAATTTATAAACTAGTGATACTCGATACAGGTATTCTTTTGCTCGTGGTGGGTGCCTTCTTCTCTCTAGCACATCTCTTGTGGAAGATATATATTCATCCTCATCCTTAATAATATGTCGCAATAGGTCATGCCAAATTTTTCAAAAATGATGAACATCGTGTTTGAAAAATTTGGCATGACCTATTATAGATATAAGGAAAATTAGCGCTCCAACGGCCTATCAGGCTTGACTGATTTTACAATCTTCCAGGCGCTTGGAAGCAAGGCTGAGGCAATGACCAGCTTGAGCAGATCGCCGGGAATAAAGGGCAGCATACCAGCCACAAATGCGTGGGCTATATTCATGTGAGCTGTGATTGCCAACCAGGGAACGCCCAATGCGTAGAAGATTAACGTACCAGGCAGCATTGCGAGCGCCGATGTCAGGTAGCTGCGATCGAATCCGCGTTCACAAAGAAGCCCGGTAACAAACGCGGCAATGGGAGTGGCCCAGAGATAACCGGCCGTGAAACCGAGCAGGTGAGTAAAGCCAATTGGGTCACCCGCGAAGACTGGCAGGCCGGCCGCGCCCTCCGCCAGGTAAACAAGCATCGTCAGAGCCCCTCGCTTACTCCCTAGAACTGCTCCTATAAGGAGAACTCCTAATGTCTGCAGTGTGATTGGTACAGGGGTAAATGGGAGTTTAATAGATAGTTGTGCGCATAGGGCAAGAAATATGCTGAAGCCCAACACGAGCAGACCGTCCTTGAGAAGATTGCTGCTGTGTGAAGGGCGGGATGGGACGACGTAATCCGCGAGTGTCGCCCCCGAAGAAATTGCCATGGAACAATACTCCTTCCAGTGCTATAAGATCTAGGAGTATTATACACACAAATTTCTGTATACTAGTTGTTTGCTTTACTTGTAGTCCAAAAGAAAGAGATGAGCTAAGCGATTAACTCTGCGCTATCATGTTTCGGATCGTTGACCAGGCGTGATACTGGTCGTGCAATCATGCCATCGGTGGGATAGGCAGTGAGCAGATGGGTGAGCATGGGAACATCGTGGTTGGTTGGATCAAGCCACTCCTCGCGTGCCTCTGGAGAGAGAATTACTGGCATGCGGTTGTGAATGCGGGCCATGAGCTCATTCGGCTCAGTTGTAATAATTGTGCAGGTACGCACCTGCTCGCCGGCAGGATTTTTCCAGCTATCCCACAGACCGGCGAAGGCAAATGTCTCATCGTCCTTTAGCCTGATATACATCGGTGTCTTGGCCTTTGAGCCCGGCTCCTGCATCCACTCATAGAAGCCATCCGCGACGATTAAGCAGCGCCTGCCATTGAGCAGGCGTTTAAAGCTAGCCTTCTCGGCCAGAGTCTCCGCGCGAGCGTTAATCATGCGTGAGCCAATGCTCTCTTCCTTCGCCCACGATGGAATCAAGCCCCAGCGCAGCATATCCAGGTGGTTCTGCTCGTTATGATCATCGTGCAGTACCGTCAATATATTCTGAGTTGGTGCGATATTATAATGTGGAATTATTTGTATAGACGCCGGAGCAGTAGCATTAAACGTTTTGGCGATACTCTGTATGTCATGTATAAGTGTGAAACGACCGCACATACAATCCTCCTTGATATTCCAATACTGATACGAGAACTTTTCTAGAAGCTTCTCTACTATTCTTCTTTATTACGACAGAGTCGGCAATTCGGACACGTTGGTCAAGAGCTCTTCTGAAACTTTTTGCGTTTTTGTAAATTTTTTTGGGATGAAGGAAAAAAATTTTAAAAAACCAAAAAAATTAAGAACGAGAGGGCGGCGCCCCCC
>CAXTXB010000060.1:14669-16188 GCA_964247965.1 uncultured Dictyobacter sp.
TTTTTTTTATAATTTTTTTTTTTTTTTATTTTTTTTTCCCAAAAAAAAAAAAAAAATAAAAAAAACGAAAAATTTTTCAGAAGAAGGGGGCGCGCCCCAGGCGCACGGATGAACGAGCGAGGAGAGATGCCTAACAGGATGGGGATCAAACACATTCATTGAGATCTGCTTGTGGATATATCATTAGGAGAGGTCTATATGTTCAGACTGTAAAATCTATGCGCAGCAGACTGGTGAGGGGAAGGAAGCTATATATATCAGATACATCTTGTTGAGAGAGTTTTGTACAGCGCCGAGAGGGCAATTTTGTTTTTTTAAATGCTTTTTTTTATAGGAGGTCGACAGGCGTTTTTTTTGTTGTGCTGGCCGGGCATTGACGTTATGTTCTAACGAAATGCCTTTTTTAAGGGAGGACGAATGCCGATTTTTGTTGTGCTGATACGAACGAAACGAAATAGCCTGCTTTTGGTCTGAACTCCTCACATTCTGTGTATTTTCGACGAGTGTATAACCCCACTCATTCAACGTCTGGGATAGCTGCGAGACTTCGTCGGGGGCGAGGCGCAGTGGCACAGCGTAAGTTGGATGCTGCATTTCAGTTTCTTTACAGTAATCTGCCCAGTAGTGTGCGAGGTCGAAATCCTGTGGCCGCGTAAATGTCTCTACAACCATCTCAGCATGCTGAATGCGCTCTACACGCAGAACTTTCATAGTACAAGCATGAGAACCGATCAAGTACCAGACATCGGCCTTAGCAACGAGGCCATACGGCTCAATCGTCTTTTTGCTTATAACACCGTCGTCTTCCTGGTAGTATAGGTAGAGCTTGTAATCCTGTAGAAGCGCAGCTTGAATAATGTTGAGATAAGAATATACATTATCTTTGTGGTACCACCAGGACGCGTCAAAGTGAAAACGCTGTTGTATCCACTCGGCACTTTCGCGTGAAGAGGCAGGAAGCGCGGCATGCAATTTGCGCATGGCGGCTTCAAAGGTTGTATTTAGTCCGAGATCGTTAAATAACGCAGCGTGGTTGGACATGAAGAGAGTCTGTACTTCTGTCTCGGTCAGCCCTGTGAGCCTGGTCTGGTAGCCGTCCATGAGTGCACAGCCACCACCTGGTCCACGCTCGGTGTAGACGGGGATGCCAGCATTGCTCAGGCCCTCCATATCGCGATAGATAGTACGCTCTGAGACCTCTAACTTGTTAGCCAGTTCGTGTGCCGTCATACGTCCATGGGACTGTAACAGCATCAAGATCGAGATAAGCCGATCTGCGCGCATACAGTAACCTCCAGAATACTGCTACTATGCTCTGTTAACCTTGACAGCAACCTTCAATCCTCAACTCTCTCCAATGACTTATGCCAAACCAGTAGAGAGACTTATTTGTATAACAACAATATCATAAAGTTGTTTGAATATCCAGAGGTGGCTTTATCATCAAGGAAAAGTAGATAATGCATGTATTATTTTTATAGGTCATGCCGAACTTTTGAAAAATGACGAAAATCGTGTT
>CAXTXB010000061.1:0-15368 GCA_964247965.1 uncultured Dictyobacter sp.
CTTTTCCCGGCCGGAGACCGGGAAAAGAGCAGGTAAAAACACAATGTTCATCATTTTTCAAAAGTTTGGGATGATCATTTAGTAGAAATAGCTAAGGAGCTGCAATAGAAATCGTCTTCTCTCCAGTCGAGGTTTGCAATACCACGTGAGGAGTATTCACGTGATTAAACGTATCAAAATTAAGCGTAAGTAAACTACCTAGATGTAGCAAGAGCGTATCAGGTCTTGTTGCAAAGGACTGCACTTGCACATCCATAGATCCTTTATGAGGCACAGACGATTTGAGAGGGATGAGGAGTTGATCTCCTGCTTGAGCTGCGGTTAACGCACATTGAGTGCTATTCTGTTGAGCGTTCTGGCTACTCGTAAAATTATAGGTATAGGTGGTTCCAGAGACAGGCGGCTTCGAACGTAGAAGTTCCCAACGCGTGACTAACAAGGAGTTCTGCTGAAAGGGAAGCGCTACAGAATTCTTTGTTCCAAGAAATTGAACATCGGACGCAAGTGTCGCATATTTTGCAGATTGTTGTGGTAGCGGATCTACAATATACAGGCGAAATGCGATGCCTCCTAGTCGTGCTGGTCGATCAATCAATGTAGCCCTGGCAAAACGTTCAGTCATCGCTACTGTCAAATCATCATCAGGCCCGGCCAGCAAAACGCCAGACCCGGTCGCGAGATTGGGCAATACTGCACATGAATTATCAAAGACCGTTGTTGGTGTGTGCATCTGTTCAGACAAATAATAGAAGGCCGAGCGCCTGATGTCATCAGTGCTGATGTATACTCGCTTCAAGTGGCGTCCCTGCGCAAGCTGATCCGCTTCTCCGAGCGCATGTTGAAGAGAATGCAAGTCGTTGAAGCGATTATAATCAGCATTAAAATTGCCACGCACGGTATCAAGTACAAGAGCCATCCCACCAAGAAATTGGGCTGCGATGAGGAAAGTAGTGAGACCATACATGCAGAGGCGTAGAATCCGTCCCGAGGTTGCGCGCAATCGTGTCCAGTCAATCACTTTTACAACAAAAATAGCAAGTAGAATAAAGGGCCCGGGCATCAGCATAATGAAATAATGCGAGTGCAATTTGATCGAATGACGCAAAAGATAGATGAGTGGAACGAGTTGCCAGCTCAATAGAACCCACAGGGCACATCTATATGGAGAGGCACGTAGATCCGTCCACCAATTCACTATTGGTCGCCAGACAGAAGCAAGCCCCGTCTCCCGTTCCACCGTCGCACGTCTTGCCTTATCAGTACGCAAGGCCAACACAAGAGCCGCCACAGCGCTGCATAAGATGAGTGCAACCATTATAAAGGCAAGGGCTAGCATCAGCGGTGAAAGTCGAAATAAAAATGAGTGTCTATTGGTGAGTGGAACGTCATTGGGATCAAAGCCATAGGGGCTCAGAAATTGCTGGAAGAAGATGAGCGCCTGGTTATCTATGATGCTAGGATGCCTGATAGAAGCAAGGAAGATAGTAATATCGCGATAATGCGAATGGACGAGCCAGAGTAGATAGGTGCTGTAAAGTACTAGAAACGCAAGAGCTCCAAGGACGAGGTCACGGATACGAATTGTCCCAGGAGCCAGCAAAAAGGCCACAACAAGCGGAGCTGCAAGCAGAAAGCCAGAGCCATGCAACTGAGCAAGCAGACCAACGAGCGCAATGGCGGGCACGAGCCAGCCTTTCCGCCTCTCAATAACTCCATAGAAGAGCACGCTAATAAATAGCGGCACAAAGAAGAGCAGCAGGTTCTGGTTCCACATAAAGCGCGAGTAAAATATTGGTGCCGCCGCCACCGCGTACAGCGAAGCAGCAATTGCCCCGGTCAGGCGACCATAATATCGATAGATTGTAATATAGGTAAGTAAGACTGAAAGAATTGACAAAAGCGCAGTGAGAAGCGTCCCAGCCAGAGGGTTCGCAGTAAATAGAGCGGCGAGCATAAGAAAATAGATAATTCCGGGTGGATTAAAGATACCAATCGAGGCGATATTGCTCGTTGCGACCAGATGGGCATGACTCACTGCATTGTGAGCCATCTGAAAAATATCCGCCTGGTCTGCATTAAACTCTGTTGTATCAATGCGATAGAGACGCAAAAACCCGGCCACAAGCACAATCAGGTAAAGCTCCCAGTGAGCAATCCATGAACGTGCGCCCTGTATACGCGCAGAGGCGGTTGTATCTCCAGGAGCATCGGGAGTTTTTTTCAATACACTACTCATTGGCAAGCACGCCTCTCACAGCCTCGATCGTTGCCTTTACCACGCTGCTGTCCAGCGTCTGTGGAATGCCGGTCTTACTATCCTTCAAAAGATTCCCGGTTAGCACGCCGACCACCTGTTCATCGCGTTTGATAATACCTCGCGCAACAAGCTTACGGGCACCAGCCAGTGTTGCCGCCGACGCTGGCTCGCAGCCAATTCCTGCACGGTCAATCACGGTTTTGGCCGCGAGTATCTCCTCGTCGGTCACCTGTTCGACAATACCATCAGACTCCTCGATGACCCGACGAGCTCGTGTATAGCTTACCGGATTGCCAATTTTAATGGCCGTTGCGACTGTCTCTGCATGTACCGTCTCGCGCTCCACAAATCCTTGCATAAAACTACGGTAAAAAGGATTCGCACCCGCAGCTTGAATAGAGGCGATGCGTGGCATATGGCTAATCAGCGAAAGGTTGTATGCCTGCCGGAAAGCCTTGCCGATCGCGGATGTGTTCCCCAGGTTGCCAGCGGGCAAGATCAGCCAATCGGGAGCATGCCAGTCTAGCTGCTGCAGTATCTCGAAGCCGATCGCCTTCTGCCCCTCAATCCGAAAAGGGTTCAGAGAGTTGAGCAAATAAATGCCAAGTTCGCTACATACCTGCTCGACCAGATGCATCGCAGCATCAAAATCGCCCTCGACCTGAATAGTCTTTGCACCATAGGCAAGCGACTGGGCGAGCTTCCCGCCCGCGACACTTCCCGCAGGGAGAAAAACAATGCCCTTCATACCGGCCTGGGCAGCGTAAGATGCCAATGAGGCCGAGGTATTACCGGTGGAAGCGCATGCAACCGCAGTTGCGCCTAACATGTTCGCCATGGTTACACCGACGGTCATCCCTCGATCTTTAAAGCTACCGGAGGGATTCTCGCCCTCATGCTTGAGAAAAAAGCGCTCTAGGCCCGCATATGCACCAATTTGTCGATGACCCACGCGACCCACACTACAGTTTTCAATGCCCACCGGATACAAGCCAGTGTTACCTTCCGGTCGACTGACTACAAATTGCTCTGGAGCCGGCAGAATGAGCTCACGATAACGCCACACACCGCTATAGTCTAGCAATAATTTGTCTACACTGATCGACCAGATTGGCGGGTTGGAGGCACGCTCGTCAAATATCTGACGCCAGGCTGCGCCCGCAGAAGGTGTCTCGCCCTCTACCTCCGAACCAATACGCACTGGATCGAGGGAAGTCTCCGTCTGTTGTTGGGGCAGTCGGAACTGCGTCTCAACGTCCAGCACACCACCACAATCGCAGCGGTAACGTGGAATCTGCCCGGCCTCTATCGCAGGATAGAGGGTCGAGCATTCAACACAGCGTAAAAAGGTTACAGACAGGGCATCAACCGCGTCAGCAGAGAGGGATGGACGCGAACGATCAGGGCCTTCGCCCTGGCCGGGCTGGAGACCAGTAGAATTGATCGCCATAACGGGCACTAACTTCCTTTCGTATGCGACTACGCTGTGTACTCAGCACTCGCGCGCCATTCTGGTCTGCGCGCAAAACCATACCAGTTCCATCTATTCCGGCAACACGCGCAGTGTTCTGCATCGCGTGAAGCACATCATGGAAGCGATCACTGGTCAGGGCTATGAGAGATGAACCGCCACCGGAGAGGCAGGCTCCGTGCGCCCCAGCAGCAACGGCGGCGTTAATAATATCGGGCATGGCCGGGAATAGGACCTGGCGATAGGGCTGATGGAGACGATCCTGCATCGCTTCACCAATTAACTCATAGCGACCCGTCTGCAGTGCAGTAAGCAACAATGCAACTCGCCCGGTATTAAATGTTACATCGGCCTTGAGGTAACTGTCCGGCAGTAACTTGCGCCCGGCAACTGTATCCATCGGGAATGATGGTGTGAAAATGACTGCCTTCAGATCATCAGGAAACCTGGTTTTAATGGCATGAATTTTTCCATCCAGGTTCGTCGTTGCCACCAATCCTCCAAGAAGCGCGGGGGCAACATTATCCGGATGATTGCCTGCCTCCGCCTCCACAGCTAGATCCAAAAGCTTTTCTTTCGGCACAGCTAGGCCTTGAGGGCGCACCCACTCGTTGGCGGCCACTAATCCTCCCACAACAGCAGTCGCGCTGCTTCCCAGGCCACACCCTGGCGGAATGGCGATCGTCATCCGAATACGTACGGACGGAACAGGCAGGCCAAGCCGCTCAAAGAGCAGAGCAAAAGACCGGAAAAACATATTATCCGGCCCGGTGGATAAGCCTTCGCCCAACGCACCTTGAATTTCAATGCTCGGAAGCAGAGGATCTCCTCTGGCTTCTTCAACCTCAAATCGATTATAAAGCTGTAACGCCAGACCCAGGCTATCAAAACCTGGCCCTAAATTAGCTGAGGTCGCTGGCGTTAAGACGGTTACCGTGACAGGTAATACCAGTGCCATCTCCGGCTACCTGCCTTTCTGATGAAGCATGCATTACTCACCTTTTCTAGATGTTTCCATTTTACCATGTCCCACTATTATTAGAAAAATAACGGGACCAAAGTAACCTCTTGATTTAGTATAAACGATGGAACGAGAGAACATCGCAGCAATCTATAGAAGAAAAATCTATATGTCTGCATTAGCCTTTATTACAGTATACTGCTACCTCCTAACGCTACTATCACCCTTTTATCCTGTCACAGCCTTGGCGTTCATAAATGAAGAAGCAGACAAGATATATCAAATTGCGGCCGGCGTTTCGAGGCCACTCTCGATAATATAGAGCAGATCCGCATCGGAGATATGCTTTTTTTGATCGGCCAGGGCGATAAAACGGCTATAGGCAGCTTTGAGATCATTCGCGTTAAGCTTATACCCCAGCTTACGCAGGCGTGCGTCCAGGCCGTGGCGGCCTGAGTGCTTGCCCAGGACCAGGTTTGTATCAGACCAACCCACTGACTGCGGAGTCATAATCTCGTAGGTCATCCGGTTTTTGAGCATGCCATCCTGGTGAATGCCCGCCTCATGGGCAAAGGCGTTCAGGCCAACGATGGCCTTGTTCGGCTGCACAGCAATGCCCGTCAGCCGGCTCACAAGCTGACTGGATGCAAGCAACTCCTGAGCATTGATGCGCGTATCGATATTCCCAAATACATCGGGGCGCGTACGCAAGGTCATGACGACTTCTTCCAGGGCTGTATTTCCAGCACGCTCACCCAGCCCATTGATGGTTACTTCAACCTGGCGAGCTCCACCTTTGATGGCGGCGAGGGTGTTCGCGGTTGCCATGCCCAGATCGTCGTGGCAATGGGCGCTCATGGTTACATTTTCTATGCCTGGCACGCGTGCGCGCAGGTCGCGAAAAAGCTCTTCATACTCGTGTGGAAAAGTGTAGCCTACGGTATCCGGTATGTTTACCGTTGTAGCTCCAGCTTCGATTGCTATCTCAAATATAGTACAGAGATAGTCTTTGTCGCTGCGCGTGGCATCCTCAGCCGAAAATTCGACGGTGGGACAGAGATTGCGCGCGTAGACTACCATGTTCTGAACATGCTGAAGCGCTTCTTCTCGGCTCAAATGAAGTTTATGCTGAAGATGGATGTCGGAGGTGGCAAGAAACACATGGATCACGGGTTGTTCGGCCACACGCACGGCTTCCCAGGCAGCATCAATATCGCTTCTGTTGGCACGCGCGAGGCCTGCTACGGCTGTGTTGTGTACGCGCGCGGCGATTTCTTTGACTGCTGCAAGGTCACCTGGAGAGGCTGCGGGAAACCCAGCTTCGATAATATCTACATTCAGACGGACAAGTTGTTCGGCGACCTGTAACTTCTCGGCTGTGGTGAGTGTTGCACCAGGAGATTGTTCGCCATCGCGTAACGTTGTATCAAAAATCTTTACTACCGCAGGGTCTCCCATGTTTTGTTTCCTCCTTCATGCCGGTTTAGTGGGTGAGGCCGTAGAGGCCTCTACCCACCCTATTTCGTTGTTTCCGCCTTTTGCTCTGGACTTTCAGCTTGCTGTTGAGTTGGCTGGAGCCAGGGCATCATCGCGCGTAGTTCGCGGCCTACCTGCTCGATCTGATGTTCGCTACCCTTACGACGCATCGCGAGGAAGCTGGGGCGGCCCGCCTGGTTCTCCAGAATCCAGTTTTTAGCAAAGTTACCATTCTGGATCTCTTTAAGCACACGACCCATCTCTTCACGCGTGTCCTGGTTGACGATGCGCGGTCCACTGACGTAGTCACCGTATTCAGCGGTGTTGCTAATTGAGTAGCGCATATACCCCAGGCCGCCCTGGTAGATTAGGTCGACAATGAGCTTCACTTCGTGTAAGCACTCGAAGTAGGCAACCTCCGGCTGGTAGCCTGCGTTGACAAGTGTTTCAAAGCCAGCCTGTATTAGAGAGGTCAAACCGCCGCACAGGACCGCCTGCTCCCCAAAGAGATCGGTCTCGGTCTCTTCCGCAAACGTGGTACGCAGCACGCCAGCACGGGTGCAGCCAATGGCACGCGCGTATGCCAGGGTGAGCGCCTCGGCGTTGCCCGAGGCATCTTGATAGACAGCCCAGAGGGCTGGCACGCCAACGCCTTCAACAAAGAGGCGACGCACCATATGACCAGGGCTTTTAGGAGCAACCATGGCCACATCCACATCGGGCGGTGGCACGATCTGCGCGAAGTGGAGACTAAAACCATGTGCGGTTAAGATCATTTTGCCAGGAGCCAGGGCTGGACGGATATCTCGCTCAAATACCTCACGATGCGTCTCATCTGGAATTAAGATCATGATCACATCAGCCTGCTGCGCTGCGTCCGCTGGCGTCATGACGCGTAGTCCGGATGCTTCTGCCTTTGCCTTGCTCTTGCTGCCAGTAGGCAAGCCGACGACGACATCGCAACCATTATCTTTCATATTTAATGCATGAGCGTGTCCCTGGCTGCCATAGCCGATAACGGCGACGCGCTTCTGCTGGAGAAGCTCTAAATTTGCATCTGCATCATAATAAACATGTGCCATTCGTGTTCTCTACTCCTTACATTTTCCGTAAATAAAGGTCTATGAGGTCAGACCTTAAACCTTCGAACCTACTTACCGGCCTCGGCGGGTACCGATGCGGCGCAACTAGAACGTGCAATCTCGCGAATATCAAATACCTGCAAGGTATCTATCATCCTTTCAAGCCGCTCTACACTTCCAGTTGACTCTAGAATAACGCTATCGGCCGTAACATCGGCCACCGACGCGCCAAATTGATGACCTACTTCAATAATAGTATGCAGGCTGGCAGATTTCGTGCTAATCGTGATCAAGGCCAATTCGCGTACAACAGCCTGCTGATCTGTCACGTTCATAACCTGTCGTACGTCAACTATCTTGCGCAACTGTTCGACAACCTGCTCAACGACGACTTCGGCATCCTTGACTAGCGCAGTGACGCGTACGTTATGTGGTGTCTCGCACTGGCTGATTGTGAGTGATTGCATCTTTGCGCGGCGTCGGCGAAGCACACCGACCACGCGGTCGATGGCTCCAGGACGATCTTCTACCAACACAACCAGGGTGTAGATGCGCTCAGTCCCCTCAGGTGCATCGGTCGTGCCCGCACGGGCGGCAATATCAGTTGGATTAGTCATGATGAGCACCTTCCTCAGCCGTCTCTTCGATCATGTTCGTGATGCCGGTTCCTGGAGGTACCATGGGATAGACATTTGCCTCCGCTTCGATGATGAACTCAACGACGACGGGGCCTTCGATCTCCATCGCACGTTTCACAGCAGCCTCGATCTCTTCGCGCTTCGTGACTCGGATGCCAGTGAGCCCATAGGCCTCGGCAAGCTTTACATGATCGGGACCAGTTATAGGCGTCTCAGAGTAGTTACGCGAATGGAAGAACTGCTGCCACTGACGCACCATACCCAGGTAGCCATTATTCATAATTGCAACTTTGATGTTTAGACCTTCTTGTCGCAGCGTGGCTAACTCCTGGATGTTCATCTGGATACCACCATCGCCAGCCACGACCCAGACAGGAGCATCGGGTACACCCATCTTTACACCCATGGCAGCGGGAAGCGCGAAGCCCATGGTTCCCAGACCGCCGGAGGTAATATGGCTATTCGTACGCGTCCATTGGTAGAGGCGAGCCGTCCACATCTGATGCTGACCAACGTCGGAAACAATGATCGCTTCGCCACCTGTTGCGTTACGAATTGCATTGAGAATGCACGCGGGATCAGGAAGCGTCTCTTCGTGCTTGATCTGCTGGCTGCGAGCTTCGGCTTCGGCTTGCCATGAACGTATTTCAGCCAACCATGCGCTGTGGTCAGCGGGAGCGACCGTATCGTTGAGGGCTGCCAGGGCAAGCTTCGCATCAGCTACAATCGGAACAGTGGCTACTTTGACTTTGTGCATTTCCGAGGCGTCGATATCGATGTGAATAATCTGTGCGTTCGTCGCAAATTTGCTGACGTTGCCAGTTACACGATCATCGAAGCGCAAGCCTACACCGATGATAAGATCAGCAGCTCCAATAGCGTGGTTCGCATGTGCTGGTCCGTGCATTCCAGGCATTCCAATATGGAGCGGATGCGCATCGGAGAAAGCGCTCAAGCCCAGCAGGGTTGTAATAACTGGAATCGAGGTTTTTTCAGCAAATGCTTTCAATTCTTCGTATGCATTCGCCAGGATGACACCATGTCCCGCCATGATTAATGGCTGTTTCGCTTGCGCGATAAGTTGCGCTGCCTTGGTCAACATATGCTCAGAAGGCCTGGGTGTGCGCTCAGATACAGCATGCAAGTATTCGTCTGATGTCTGATAGTCAGAGGCCCGATAAGATGCTTTTGCAAATAGGACATCCTTTGGAACGTCTATGAGCACAGGCCCTGGCCTTCCACTATGAGCAATGCGGAATGCTTCGTGGACCACTCCAGCTAGCTCTGCAGCGTTACGCACCAGAAAATTATGTTTGGTGATTGGCTGCGTCACCCCGATAATGTCTGTCTCTTGAAAGGCATCGCGACCAATAAATTGATTGGCCACCTGTCCTGTGATCGCCACAATTGGCGTTGAGTCCATAAAAGCGGTGGCTAAGCCTGTGACCAGATTCGTCGCGCCGGGGCCGCTCGTCGCTATGCAGACGCCAACCTTCCCCGTAGCGCGTGCATAACCATCAGCCGCGTGTGCCGCTGCCTGCTCATGCCGCACAAGAACGTGATGCAGCGCAGGATACGATGTAAGCGCATCGTAGAATGGCATAATCGCGCCACCTGGATACCCATACATCAACTTTACCCCCTCGTGTAGAAGAGCCTCGCAGATAATCTCACTACCGGTTAGCTCACGCACTTCCTCATCCTGCCGCTCCGCCATCGTCTCTGTCTGTTGAATAACTTTTGCAGCGATTGCCATAAGTCCTCCTGATATAAAATGACTACAAAAAAAGAAGACCCCCCATGCTGGGAGGTCCTCGTAGGATACCTTCTTTGGATTGGGTGGCTTCGTTGCTCCCTTTAATCTCCCCATGCATTTCCTGTGGCTAGCTCTCTTTTAAGCCCTACCAGACTCTCGTGCCTTACGAGTCTGATAAGGCCGATAAGGAGGAGGCTAATAAGTACTACCACAAGGCTTGTAAGGAGAAAGGGAACGATGAGGCGTACAAGCACAAATAAAGAAACCGACGTTGTAACGTCGGTTATAATCAAAATGCTTATTGCGCTTGCAGCAAACGCACACATACGCATTGCGGGCATAGAGCTAGGCATATGTTCAGAATGGCATTGATCAGCATTCATTGCTGTCCCTGGCCCATACGACATTGCCATCATTTCTCTACTCCATTCAAAATTCGGTATGCGTATACAAGGATAATGGATAAAAGTGTAGAACAGATCCAGCCTACAGAAGCTACAACGGCAACCTTGCCGGAACAGTCTGCAAGAAGTCTTTGTTGTTTTTGAGGATACACTACCTGCTAAATACTTGTCAACCCCAAACATGGACCCAGGCTTATGTTTGGAGAAAGCATACACGATAAAACAAACCAGTATGTATGTTTACTACACACAGGCAACTTTGTACTTATCTCTCAGTAAATGGACATATTCGCAAATTTGTATAGTGAGCACCATTGCTCGATAACTCGCTTTTTATCACTTGAATGCTTGTGACCGTATGGGCCTGGGCAGAAACGAAACTTTGTCGACCGTTTGCTAAGACTCCCTGCAATTGTTGCCGCTCGTTAGGAGAGAGGGATGACTTGATGCGGGCAAGGGTGAGGTGAGGTGAGAACGGTTTCTTGTCAAGCTTAAACCTATGCAGTGCTAACTGCTGATTGAGCATTCGATGCAGACGAGACAGAGCACCAGTAGGTTCTTCGATACCCATCCAGATCACGCGTGGCTGATGAGGCATACCGAATACTCCCAGTTGCGATAAGGTGTAACTGAAGGGGTGAGTCTGCTGGGCGGTGCTCAGAGATGCTTGTATAGCATCTTCCAATCGTGCGTCATTGAGTTCGTCTAAAAACGCCAGCGTCAGATGTATACTCGTCGGGTCCACCCAGCGTACACCCGGCAAGATCAGCGCAGCCTGGCGGATGATCTCCGCCAGGGAGTGCTGAACAGCTTCGTTCATCTCAATCGCGACAAATGTTCTTGTCATGCCGCGAACAACATCTTATCTAATTCTTCGCCATCAATCGTTTCCACGTTAATCAAATGCTCAGAGATTGCCATAAGCTTTTCCTGCTTCTCGCGCAGGATACCCAGGGCAGTTTGATAGGCCTGATCGATTAAGAATGAAACTTCTTTATCAATTTTACCTGCTATCTCAACGCCGATCATGGTGTTTCCTTCGGGGTCAGCCTTGTATGCAACATTCCCCAGCGGCGACATACCAAACTCACAGACCATACGCCGCGCAATACTTGTCACGTATTCAATGTCCTGACTTGCGCCGGTTGTGATATCGCCAAAGATAATCTCTTCAGCGGCACGTCCACCCATAGCGCCGGCCATCTTTGCTAGCAGTTCTGAACGTCGCATGAGATAGCGGTCCTCGGCCGGTGCCTGTACGGTGATACCAAGAGCCATGCCACGCGCAATCGCCGAAACCTTTTGCACAGGGTCTGCACCAGGCATCGAGCGCATCACTATTGCATGGCCGACCTCGTGATAGGCGATGATCGCCTTCTCAGCCTCTGTAATCAAGCGACTCTTCCGTTCTGGCCCGGCCATGACACGTAAGATAGCTTCATCCAGCTCAGGCTTGCAAATAATCTTCTGTCCCTGGCGAGCTGCAAGCAGTGCTGCTTCGTTCAACAGGTTTGCTAGGTCTGCACCGGAGAAGCCTGCCGTTTGACGCGCTAAGTCATTTAGCACCAAATCAGGGTCCAGCGGCTTATCCCTGGCGTGTACCTCAAGTATTGCCTGCCGCCCACGAATGTCAGGTTTATCGAGCATCACTCTACGGTCAAAGCGACCCGGGCGCAGCAATGCCTGGTCAAGCACATCAGGACGGTTGGTTGCAGCAATAACGACGACGTTCGTATGTTTATCAAAGCCATCCATCTCTACAAGGAGCTGATTCAAGGTTTGCTCACGCTCGTCGTTGCCACCAGTGCCTGAGTTTGAACGTTGCCGCCCAACGGCATCGATCTCGTCAATAAATACAATGCAAGGAGCATGCTCCTTCGCTTCTTTGAAAAGGTCACGCACTCGGGCAGCACCGACGCCCACAAACATTTCAACAAACTCAGAACCACTTACACTGTAAAAAGATACGCCGGCCTCGCCAGCTACTGCGCGCGAAATAAGTGTCTTACCAGTTCCTGGAGCACCTACAAGCAACACGCCCTTAGGTGTGCGTGCTCCCATGGCTACAAAACGCTCAGGATGTTTTAGAAACTCTACGATCTCTTGCAATTCTGTCTTGGCCTCTTCGACGCCTGCTACATCCTGAAAGAGAGTACTTGGACGCGATTCACTAAACCGTTTGGCCTTTGAACGCGTAAAAGGCATTGTCTGATTTCCAAGATTGCCACGCCTGATGAATAAGAACATGCCGCCTACGACTAGCAGAATCAGGAGCAAGTCCACAACCCCTTGAACCCACGGGTTGCGTTGACTACTATCAATGTTTACTGCAACTCCGTCATGCCTGAATACCTCGGTTACTGATTCACCATCTTCTTTGACAGCATGGTATTTTCTTCCAGCAAAGTCCGTCGCAGTAATATCATTCCCACTTAACGCAACCGATTTTAGCTGATGGCGGTCGGCCATGTTCAGTACGTCACTAATCGGTCTCTCCTGAATGCTTATCCCTGCCGTAGTGAGACTGGCGAGCCGTACTCCTGCAACAATTAGAAGGAGCAACCCTAAAAGTACAGAGGCTATAGGAATGCTGTAACGCGCAAGAAAGTTCCGCTTTTTCGTTGCCTTTGGCACGCGTGAGTTCGACTTGGGTGTTTCTTGATTATTGTTTGGGGGTGTTTCCATACGACGACATTAAACCCTTCTATAATCTTCAGGTGTACAAACTACCATGCCTGTTTCAATGTGCATCTTGCTGTCTTTTCTTTATTCATGACTACACTTGAGGCTAGTATAGCGTATAAGAATTAGTTTAGCAAGATAAATATACGCTTAGAATGCTTAGAAAACCTTAAAATAGTACTAAGGTTTAAGCCCTGGGTGAAAGGTGCTCCAACTTTCTCTTTGCTCTCTCGTAGATATCTATGCATACGACAAAATGTGGCACGCGACTATTATTACTTCGTAGGGCACAAAGAGAGGGACATATGGAGGAGCCACGTACTGCTCGCAATAATATTATAGGCAATAACTCCGGTTCGAACGCACATGTTACAGACAGGCTTTCACCTGAGCAGCAAACAACTCAAAATACAATACCTACTGATGATAATCAAAATACAATAAATCAGCAGACCAATCAGACCAACCAGACCAATCAGGCCGATCAACCAGTAGAGGATCTACAGCTCGTCGTGGTTGAAGGATTTCAAGTTGGGCGTGGCGTGGCACGTATAGATCCCAACGATATGACTCGCATAGGCTGCCAGGCTGGCGATATCGTTATGATTACAGGCTCGCGTACGACTGCGGCGAAGATCGTTCCAAGCGCGTTGGCCGATCGTGGACAACAAGCTATTCAAATGGATAGTCAGGTGCGTCAGAATAGCGCGTCGGGGCTGGGAGAACGCGTTACCGTCCGTAAAGCGCGAGTTCGAAACGCTGAGAAGGTTACGCTCCTTCCGCTGAGTGGTGGTGTTCCTATTCAAGAAGGCGACCTGCAGTATATTACCCGTTATCTTGTCGGGCTGCCGGTGACTATTGGAGATCTTCTGCGCGTTGGCACGCCAGGTGCGGCACCGCGTGAGTTTCTTATCATTGGCACAACACCCTCGACACCTGCTTATACACTACATCGTACCGCGGCAGGCGAGCTTCCCATTGCTCCATTACCTGCGCCGGTCACTGAAGTAGAGGCTGTTATTGTACAGGTGGGCACTGTTGTACGCGCCCAGGCTCGCGGCGCAACAAATGGTGCTCCAGGACGCGTAAGCTATGAGGATATTGGTGGACTGGGTAAAGAGCTTCAGCGCATACGTGAAATGATCGAGTTGCCGTTGAAGTATCCGGCTGTCTTTGATCGTCTGGGAGTCGAACCACCCAAGGGTGTGCTGCTTTATGGCCCTCCAGGAACTGGCAAGACGTTGATTGCACGCGTGGTGGCGGCCGAGACAAACGCAGCATTTTTCATTATCAATGGCCCTGAAATTATCAATAAGTTTTATGGAGAAAGCGAATCACGCCTGCGCTCAGTTTTCCAGGAGGCTCAGCGACGAGCGCCAAGTATCATCTTTATTGACGAGATAGATGCTCTTGCCCCTAAGCGGACAGAAATGGGAGGTGAGGTCGAGCGGCGTATCGTGGGACAACTGCTCGCGCTTATGGACGGCCTGGAGTCTCGTGGGCAGGTTGTGATCATCGGCGCAACAAATCAGCCAAACGCGCTCGATCCAGCTATGCGCCGCCCCGGTCGCTTCGACCGCGAAATATCCCTGCGTGTCCCTGATATGCGTGGACGCATGGAGATTCTGCAGATCCATAGCAAAGATGCGGCCATGAGTAACGATATCGATCTCTTACGCATTGCTCAGCTCACACCTGGCTTTGTGGGTGCAGACCTTGAGGCTCTGTGCCGCGAGGCTGCTATGGTCGCCCTGCGCCGCGTCCTGCCGTATATCGACTATCAGCGTGGCTATATCCCCTACGAGACGCTTGTTAATCTGAATATCTCTATGGCCGACTTCCAGGCCGCACTGCGTGAGGTTGAACCCTCAACAACGCGCGAGGTGTATGTCGAGGTCAGTGAGACAACGTGGGATGACATTGGTGGGCTGGAGTATACTAAGAGCCTTCTTACCGAGGGCGTTGAATGGCCCTTGCGCTTCCCCGAAATCTATGCAAATGCGAAAGTAGAGCCTCCTCGGGGCATTATCCTTTCCGGCCCTCCCGGATCGGGCAAAACGATGCTGGCGCGAGCACTGGCAAATCAGTGCGAGGCAAGCTTCATTTCGATCAAGGGCCCTGAACTCCTCTCGAAGTGGGTTGGAGAGTCGGAAAAGGGCATCCGCGAGGTCTTCCGGCGCGCTAAACAGGCTGCGCCCTGCATCGTCTTCTTTGATGAGCTCGATGCGCTTGCGCCGCGTCGTGGCAACGGGAATGATGGCAACGTTGGCGATAGAGTTATTGCACAGTTGCTCACTGAGATGGATGGTATCGAGGGGCGTGAAGGAGTTATCGTGCTGGCCGCAACGAATCGACCAGACATGATTGATCCTGCCCTGCTGCGACCTGGCCGCTTCGATCTCTCTATCGAGCTACACTATCCGGACGAAGAAGAGCGCCGTGCTATCTTCGCCGTTCATCTGCGCGACCGGCCTATCTCTCCTGAAATCACTATAGATGAGTTGGCAAAGATCACACCGGGACGCAGCGGAGCCGATATCGAAGCCTTGTGCCGGCGGGCTGCCCTTCTGGCACTGCGTGAGTGGATTACACCAAAATTAGGCCTTGGTCTTGTTCAGGTCACCCAGGTTTCAGAGGCAGG
>CAXTXB010000061.1:15378-16040 GCA_964247965.1 uncultured Dictyobacter sp.
TTAACGAAGCAGGCACAGGAGATGGCATCACTACTCAGACAAGTACACCAGCGGGAACATTAGACTCAACAGTGCCAAATCCAACAGGACAGTTTCAGATCCGCCCGGAGCATTTCGCACGTGCAATTGACGAACAGAGGGAACGTTATACAGCACAGGAAGCTGTTGAAGAGGCGCGTAGCCGTCAGGAACGTGGGCGGCAGCAGCTTATAGATATGGCATCTAACTATAACACAGGTGAGAAGCCTCGTTTGGGTGGCTTTCGCCTCTGGCTCGCACGACTCTTTGGGCTCGTCTAGGAGAGTGTTTGATTCCCATCATCTTGGTCACCTCTCCTCGCTCGTGTGTTCGCACACCGAAGGCGTGCCCCTTCACATTAAACTTTTTGCATCTTTAACTTTTTATTTTTTTAGGGTGATGTGCGAAAAAAATAAAAACGTAAAGATGCAAAAAGTTTAATGTGACTTCTTTTCATTCATAAAGAACTGCGAATTCGCGGAGCGCAGAAAGGGTACACAGCCATGTCAAGTGGTGGAAAGCTCGAAAAAGTTGCGAAAAATGAGGTCGAATTATTCAGCCTTTACCACATGAAGATACCGTTGGGGGGGGGGGTTTTTTTTTTTTTGGTGTTGTGTTGGTGTGGGTGGGGAGATGAGAGGGAA
>CAXTXB010000062.1:0-7415 GCA_964247965.1 uncultured Dictyobacter sp.
TTTATGTAGCGATGGCTGTCCTCTTCGGCATTCTAGTTATGTTTGTCACATCTATCCTTGGCCCTAAAAAGCCAACGCCGGAGAAGCTTGCTCCGTATGAATGCGGTATCCAGGAGATAGAGGCCCCGAAGCGGCGCTTTCCCGTCAAGTATCTGTTGACCGGAATGCTCTTCATCGCGTTCGACATCGAAATTGTCTCGTTTTATCCTCTTGCGGTTTTGCTCCATAGGCTGCAGGCATTTGGGCTTATCGAGCTACTCGTCTTTCTGCTGGTCCTGGGGATCGGCTATATCTATGTCTGGCGGAAGGGAGCGTTCACATGGGATTGAAAAACCCCTGGGAGCCGGTGCAGACCTACTCTAATACACAAACGCCTCGGCGTGAATTGCCTATGCAGCATGACAAGGATGCTAGCTTTGGCATCCTGACGACGCAGGTAAACAAGCTCATAGATTGGGGCCGAAGTTCGTCGCTGTGGCCCGCGCTTTTCGGCCTCGCCTGTTGCGCCATCGAAATGATGTCCACCAGTGGAGATCGTTTTGACCTTGCGCGCTTCGGTGCGGAAGTATATCGCGCCTCACCGCGCCAGGCTGACCTGATGATCGTGGCAGGACGCCTATCGGTTAAAATGGCCCCGGTCCTACGCCAGATCTATGATCAGATGCCCGAGCCGAAATGGGTTATCTCCATGGGGGCATGCGCTTCCTGTGGTGGCGTTTTTAATAATTATGCTATTGTACAGGGCGTGGACAAAGTCGTGCCGGTCGATGTCTTCATCCCCGGTTGCCCTCCGACGCCTGATATGTTGCTCTTTGGCTTCAACGAACTTCAGCGCAAGATTCGCGAAGGAGTTCCCAATCCGCCCGATCCCCTCAAGGCGAGTGGTCTCAAATTGGTAGGACCATCGGGAGATGAAATATAAGAGTTCCGCGGACGTGTAGGGGCACCTGAAGAGGTGCCCTTTGATGCCTTTTTTGATGCTTTTAACTGCTTTTAATTACCTTTAATTAAGGAATATAATTTATTATGGTCACAACAGCAGCATCGACGGTCGAGACGGTGCGGAGCAAGTTTCCACAGGCTCTTGTGGATACGGTCGAGTTTCGCGATGAGCAGACGATCATACTCAAACCAGAGAACCTGGTCCAGGTGTGCGGCTATCTCAAGAACGAACTGCAGTATACTTTTCTAGAAACCGTAACCGCGGTAGATTGGCCGGAACGTACTCCGCGCTTCGATGTCGTGTATCAACTTCACTCTATGCCCAACCGCTGCTACCTGCGCCTCAAAGTACGCGTTGGACAGCGGCGCGAAGAGCATCCTTCGGTTCCAACAGTAACAGGTGTCTGGGCTGGCGCGAACTGGTATGAGCGCGAAGTCTACGACCTGTTTGGTATTTTATTTACAGGCCATCCCGACCTGCGCCGCATCCTTATGCCAGCAGATTGGACCACCCATCCTTTACGCAAAGATTATCCGCTCTCGGGCTTTGACCTACCAGAGCCGTACTGGGGTGGGCAGGTGCCCTATGACACTGATCCAGGCGTCGGCGACTACTATAAACAAACGCTGCGCACACCCGAGGGTCGTGAGCTCAACGAGAATCGTAGTGATGTGAATTCAAGCCAGGAGCCCGGAACTCTGGCCCGCCCGGAGGCCCGCGAAGCTTCTGCTCCACCAGCTACACCGATCGTATCAAACACACTAGATATAGCACCAGTTCCAAGTAAAAACAACAGCTTCAGGCAAGATGGCAAGAGTAAAGGATAAAACGACGCATGAAGCAGCAAGAAATCGAAAACAGCTATACAATTGAGGAGGGCCGCCCACTGGAAGATGGCAGGCGCTCCGATACAATGACCATCAACATGGGGCCACAGCATCCGAGCACGCACGGTGTGCTGCGCCTGCTGCTCACGATCGAGGGTGAAACGGTCATCAAGGCCATTCCTGATCTTGGCTACCTGCATACCGGCATTGAAAAGACCGCTGAGTCTAAGACCTATCACCAGGCCCTGGTCCTGACCGATCGCATGGACTACCTGGCTCCTTTGAACAACAACCTGGGCTATTCCCTGGCCGTCGAACGCCTGCTGGGCATCGACGACGAGATCAACAACAAGATCAAGTACACGCGCGTCATCCTGGCGGAACTCTCGCGCATCGCCAGCCACCTGGTCTGGCTCGGAACGCACGCGCTCGACCTCGGGGCCATGAGCATGTTCCTTTACTGCTTCCGCGAGCGCGAGGTCATCCTGGATGTATTCGAATACATCTCTGGCGTACGCATGATGACGAGCTATATCTGTCCTGGTGGCTTGCAGGCCGAACTGCCTCCTGGCTTCGACAGAAAAGTGCAGACCTTCACGACAGGTTTTCCGGAGCGCTTGCGCGAATATCACGATCTGTTGACCAATAACCAGCTCTGGCTTGAGCGTACAAAGGGCATCGGATACCTTAGCCAGGAGGATGCAATCGCGTTTGGCGCGACGGGTCCTGTGCTGCGCGGCAGCGGGGCGGTCTGGGATCTACGCAAGATATATCCATATTCGGGCTACGAGGACTTTGACTTCGATATTCCGGTTGGCACAAATGGGGATGTTTATGATCGCTATCTTGTACGTATGTTGGAGATGGAGCAGAGTCTGAAGATTATCGACCAGGCGCTCCAGGGCTTGCCCGTAGGTCCTTATCGTGTAAACAATCCCAAGATCACTCCGCCGCCGAAGTGGCAGATCACTGGCAGCATGGAGGCCCTGATCCACCACTTTAAGCTCTTTACCGAGGGCTATCGTCCACCTGTGGGCGAAGTTTTTGTGCGCACAGAGTCTCCGAAGGGTGAGCTAGGATTCTACATTGTCAGCGATGGCAGTGCCAGGCCCTACCGCATGCATGTACGTGGTGGTTCTTTTGCCAATCTGCAGACGTTGCCACGCATGATCGAGGGTGGATTCCTCTCAGATGTGGTTGCATCAATTGGCAGCATAGATATTGTGCTAGGAGAGGTTGATCGATGATATCCGAACAGGCGAAACAGCGCATGCGCGACCTGGCCGGGCGCTATCCAGTGGCGCGCTCAGCCGTAATGCCTTCCCTGCATATAGCGCAACAGGAAGAGGGCTATATCACCCAGGAAGGGCTGCAGGCGGTGGCCGAGGCCATTAACATGACGGTGGACGATGTAGAGAGCATCGCCACATTTTATACAATGTACTACCAGCGGCCGCAGGGCAGGAAGGTCATCAAGATATGCAATAGCATCTCCTGCTACCTGCGCAACTGCGATCCGCTGATCGAGCATTTTGAGGAGCGGCTGGGCATCAGGCGTGGCGAGACCACCGCCGATGGTAACTACACATTGATGACCGCCGAGTGTATCGCTTCCTGTAGTTCAGCACCTGCATTACAAGTCAACGATGAATTTGTAGAGAACGTGACGATTGATGTCGCAGACGCCCTGATCGATAACCTGGACCGTGAGCTTGGTCTCCTGCGCATGAACAAGAGATCCGAGATTCGATAGTGGCGATATATTTTTATCTTCGCCCAGACTCATACTTACTTACATTCAGATGAGTGCGGAGCACTGGCAACGAGGGTTGCGTTTCTGAATGTTTCTAAGGATCGTAGTACCTTTTTTTCCTCATGGCTATCAAAAAGGAATTATATATATGCCAGAACTAATTGTCACAAAGGATATCGATGTCCCTGGTATAGATAGACTAGATGTTTATCGTCAACATGGTGGCTACGAGGCCCTGGCAAAGGCGCTGAGCGATTATCAACCCGACGCCCTCGTCGATATGATAAAAGCCTCGGGCCTGCGTGGGCGCGGAGGGGCGGGCTTCCCCACCGGCATGAAGTGGGGCTTTCTCGCTAAGAATAATATGCCGCGCTTCCTCTGCTGCAACGCCGACGAGAGCGAGCCAGGCACCTGCAAAGACCGCATCATCATGGAGCGCATTCCCCACCGGCTGGTTGAGGGCGTGATCATCACTAGCTTCGCCTGCCGTGTCACCACCGCGTTTATCTATGTACGCGGCGAGCTGGCGCTTGCCGGTCGCCAGGTTGAGCAGGCTGTTGAAGAGGCTTATGCGGCGGGGCTGATCGGGAAAAATATTCTGGGCAGCGAGTATAGCCTGGACATCATCGTCCATCGCGGTGCGGGCGCTTATATCTGCGGCGAGGAGAGCGCCTTGATGGAATCGCTCGAAGGTCGCCGCGGCTATCCCCGCCTCAAGCCACCCTTCCCGGCCGCCGTCGGCCTCTACGGTGGGCCAACCGTCATCAACAACTGCGAGACGCTCGCGACCGTGCCGGGAGTCGTTGCTGGAGGGGCCGAGTGGTATGCCTCACTGGGAACTGAGAAGAGTAAAGGGACACGCATGTTCTGCTTGAGCGGGCAGGTGAAGAAGCCGGGCGTCTATGAGCTGCCGCTGGGCATCCCTTTGAATACTTTGATCTATGATGAGCAGTACGGCGGCGGCATCCTGGATGATAGAGAGCTCAAGGCTATCATTCCTGGCGGCTCCTCGACATTCATCCTCACGCCCGAAAACGTAAATGTTCCGCTGGACTACGAGTCTGTGGCCGCCGCTGGTTCAATGCTTGGGTCTGGAGGCGTGATCGTTATCTCCGATGCCACCTGCCTGGTCGGAGCCATCCTGCGTATGACCGAGTTCTACCGCGACGAGTCGTGCGGCAAATGCACGCCCTGCCGCGAAGGTACTTTTTGGCTGACCGAGATCCTTGAGCGTCTTGAGCATGGTCATGGACAGATGAAGGACGTTGACCTGTTGATGGACATCTGCGACAATATCGCCGGAAAATCATTCTGCCCCCTGGGCGATGCCGCGACCAGCTCGATTACCAGTGGCATCAAGAAGTACCGCGAAGAGTTTGAATATCATGTCACGCATGGTCGTTGTAAGGATGGTCCGGGCAGCGTAGGACAGATCTCAGCAGTTCCACAAGTCGCTGGTATCCACTAGAATAGAGGAATTTTCAATGCCAGAAGAGAAAAAAGCCGACCTGGTACATCTCACTATTGATGATATCCCGGTCGAGGTTCCAGCGGGAACATTGGTGTGGGCGGCGGCGAAGCAGGCGGGCATAGAGGTGCCGGTCTACTGCTATCATCCCAAGATGCCCCCATTGGGTGCCTGTCGCATGTGCTTCGTCGAGATCGAAAAGGTTCCCAAGCCGCCACAGACCGCGTGTACTACGCCGGTGGCCGAGGGCATGATTGTACATACCAAAACCGAAAAAGTACTCAAAGCCCGCCGTGGCACACTTGAGTTCTTGCTCATCAATCACCCGCTGGACTGCCCGATCTGTGACAAGGCCGGCGAGTGCGATCTGCAGGATTTCACCCTGCGCCATGGCCCCGGTGGCACACGCTTCGATCTGCACAAACGCCACTATCAAAAGCCCATTCCGGTCAGCGAGGATGTCATGCTGGACCGCGAGCGCTGCATTCTGTGCCAGCGCTGCACGCGTTTTAGCTCCGAGATCTCGATGGACAACGGGCTGGTCATGATCTCGCGCGGCTTCAAAATGGAAGTCGGGACCGCGCCCGATCATGCGTTTGACTCGGTCTTCTCCGGCAACACCGTAGAGATCTGTCCCGTGGGAGCTTTGACTGCCTCGTCCTATCGCTTCAAAGCGCGACCATGGGAATTAAAGCGCACGCCCAGCATCTGCAACAACTGCAGCGTGGGTTGTAATGCGCGCATCGACAGCCGTGTTGACAAGATCATGCGCCTCATGTCGCGCAATAACGACGAGGTCGATGATGGCTGGCTCTGCAATCGTGGCCGCTGGGAGTTTGATTACGTCAACAGCGCTCAGCGCCTGCGCACACCGATGATTCGTCGCAATGGCACCCTTACTCCTGCGAGCTGGGACCAGGCCATCTCCTACATCGCCAGCAAGCTGCGGAGCATCATCTCAACGCACGGCGCGCAGTCCGTCGCCGGTATCGGCTCGACGCGCACAACCAACGAGGATGCGTATCTATTCCAGAAATTCCTACGCCAGGTTGTCGGCACGCCGAACATCGATCACTACCACGGCTATTTTCCCGGTCCACGCGATCAAATGACCGGCAAGCCCTGGATGATGCCCAACAGCATCGCCGACATCGAAAAGGCATCGCATATCGTCCTGATCGCCTCTGATCCCTACCTGCGCCAGCCCATCCTCAATCTGCGCATCAAAAAGGCGTTGCGGGCCGGGGCGAAAATCTATATTGTCAACTCCGCCGCGACCGAGCTGGACCGCCTGGCAACACTCAAGGTAACCATTCCCGATTATGGAGCCGGCGCGGCCGCCAAGGTATTGCTCAAGTACGTATTGAACAATCCTGAGGCCAGGCTGGACGGCCACGAGGAGGTGCGCGCCCGGGTTCAGCGCGAGGACCAGACTATTCTGGCCGCCGAAGATAGCTTCGGGGCAAGAGCCACCACGCAACTGCAGAGCCTTGCGGACGAGCTTGTCAGCGCACAGAGGCCTGCAGGCGAGCTCGTTGGCCCACACAGTGTGATCATCCTGTACGATGAGATGGCAACTCTGGATGATGGCTGCAAAGACCTGGCCGCTGATCTGCAAACCCTGGCCGTACTGACCGGCAATGTGGGCCAGCCTGGAACGGGTGTTGGACCACTTTTCGAGGACGCCAACTCGCTTGGCGCGCGCGACATGGGCCTGCTGCCAGATGCCCTGCCCGGCTACCAGCCAGTGACCGAAGCTGGCATGAGCTATGCTGAGATACTCAGTAGCATCCAGCTCAAAGCACTCTTCGTCATGGGAGCGAATCCTGCACGTCACCTTGTCGACGCCAAATTGCCAGAGGGACTCGAATTGCTAGTCGTGCAGGAGCTGCTGCCGACCGAGACCACTCAGCTCGCCGATGTCGTTCTGCCCGCCGTATCCTTCGCCGAGAAAGAGGGGACGATGACCAACGTCGACCACCATGTGCAGGCGCTGCGGCGTGCGTTGCGTCCATTGCCTGGCGCGCGAGCTGATTGGGAAATTCTGGTTGCACTGGCACGCTCAATGGGCCAGAACTGGAGCTACGCCAGCCCACGCGACATCCTGCTAGAGATCGCCAGGAGCAATCCTTTCTATGCCGGCCTCACCTGGGAAGACCTTGCCGCACAAAGCGTACGCACACAAGAGCAGGAGGTGGTCCATGCCTGATTTTTTAAATAACATCGTGGTTGCAACCATCGTTAAAGGCGCGGTTATCATCTTCGCCCTGCTCACCGCCTTTGCCTACATGACCCTGATTGAGCGGCGCGTCGTCGCCAAAATGCAGGGCCGCCTGGGTCCAAATCGCACCGGCCCCTTTGGAGCGTTCCAGCCAGTAGCCGACGCCCTCAAGATGGCCTTCAAAGAGCAGATTGTCCCTACTC
>CAXTXB010000062.1:7425-10171 GCA_964247965.1 uncultured Dictyobacter sp.
CCCCTGTGATCTCCGTCGTCGTCGCGCTCAGCGCCTTTGCGGTCATTCCCATAGGCAACAACTGGAGCGGCAACCGGCACGTAACCAGCATCTGGGACCCATTTATCGGCGACATCAACGTTGGCATCCTGTGGATTCTAGCCATCTCCTCGCTGGCCGTCTACGGCATCGTCCTTGGCGGCTGGGCATCTGGAAATCGCTACTCTCTACTGGGCGCGCTACGCAGTGCCGCGCAGATGGTTTCATATGAAACAAGTCTGGGCCTGGCTCTAAGCGGAACTTTGATGTGGGCTGGTACTCTAAGTATGGTGGGCATAGTTCAGCACCAGATCGACATGGGCATCTGGTTCGTCTTCGCCCAGCCGCTCGGCTTTGTCATTTACGTCGTCGCCGCTGTCGCAGAAGTGAATCGTGCGCCATTCGATCTACCTGAGGCCGAACAGGAACTGACTGCCGGCTACCTGACCGAGTACAGCGGCCTGCGCTGGAGCCTTTACCAGATGGCTGAATACATCAACATGATTACCGTCAGTGCGGTGGCTTCAACGCTCTTCTTTGGTGGCTGGAGCTTCTTCGGGTTAACCGATCGCATTCCTGTTTTGCCCATCATCATTTTCATGATCAAAGTTGCAGTATTCCTATTCCTCTTCATCTGGCTGCGTGCTACCCTGCCACGCATCCGCTACGATCGCCTGATGCAGCTCGGGTGGACCACCCTGCTGCCGCTAGCCGTTTTGAATATAGTCATTACCGCATTCTGCGTTGCCCTGAACTGGCCCTGGTGGGTCAGTGGTCTGCTCGGCCTGCTGGTCATCGTCGGGCTGCTCTTCTTCATTCGCCGCCAGGGCCTGCTCGCAGGCACGCGCTACGAAGAGGAGACAACCAGGGGCGTCGCGGCAGTGCTGCCATCATCTGTGCGTTTAGCAAAGTTCGAGCGCCCTGTGGCTGCTGTTCCTGTAGAAGAGGAGCACCAGGAGCAGGATACAACGGCGGTGCAGGTATAATGGTAGACACGCTTTCCGCGTGGCGACAAAGCGGAGCGTCCCTTGCATGTCACGCCGCGATCAAGAGGCTTGGAGCGGATGGCGTTTTGAGATATATGCGAGCGACGACAACCGCAAGGGATTGTCGCTACGCGGCATGATTTAAGGAGCTTATAACATGTCATTTGACATCATCAAGGGTATGGCGACGACCCTGAAGAATATAGGTAGGAAGCCGACGACTGTTTCTTACCCGGAGGAGGAGCGGGACCTGCCGGCACGTTTTCGTGGGCGGCATGTGCTGCATCGTTATGATAATGAGTTGGAGCGTTGCGTCGGGTGCTATCTGTGCGCGGGAGCCTGCCCGGCCGATGCGATCTATATTGAGGCCGAAGAGAATACGGACGAGAATCGTGTCTCTCCAGGCGAGCGCTACGCCAAGGTCTTCGACGTAAATATGTTGCGCTGCATCTTCTGTGGCTACTGCCAGGCGGCATGTCCTACGGGAGCGATTACGCTGGAGAAGAATTATAAGCTGGCCTCCTACTATCCACAGGACCTGGTCTATCACAAGGAAATGCTGTTGGAGCCGAAGGGACAGGCAACGGTGGGCTCGAATGCAGTCTGGACAGAGCCGGCACCAGAAGGGGCCGTACAGCCTGTGCCGCAGGATTCGCACCTCTTCGATGGCTCTCGTGCCAGCGCGGCGGCCGTGGGACTGGGCAACTCGCGGATCGAGAGTCCTATTCTCCTCGTCAACGAAGATCAGGACGAGGATAGAAGAAAGCTGGAGAAGGACAAGCTATGACAACCGAGATCATCTCGTTTATTGTACTGGCAATTGCCAGTACGGCAACCGCGATCGGCGTCATCGCATTCAAGAACGCCGTGCATAGCGCCTTGAGCCTGATCGTAACCCTGCTGTTTCTGGCCATGTTCTATCTACTGCTCAACGCCATGTTTATCGCGGTCGTGCAGGTTCTTATTTATGCCGGCGCGATCATGGTGCTCTTCCTCTTTGTGGTGACGATGCTTGCGCCCGACCAGAACGAGGGAGCGTTACAGGATGCTATCCCATGGCAGCGGCTCGTAGGTGGCATCCTGGGAATTGTGCTCGTCGGCGCATTGAGCTATCTGCTCTTCACCGGAGCACAGATTACGGGCGCGAGGGCGGCGCAGGCCGATAGCCTTTCGCGTATGGCCACGTCGCAGGGGAATACAGAGGCGTTTGGACTGGCACTCTTCCACGGTTTCCTGTTCCCATTTGAAGTGACCAGCCTGTTGATTGTGGTCGCGATCCTGGGCGCGCTGGTCTTTGGGCGCAGAGCGTGATGCTTAAATATATTGTATCCGACGAGGGAGCACTCCAATCCGCTTGATCGCGGCGTGACCACAAGGGATGGTCGCTACGCGAGCCGGGTACTGAAGAATAGAGAGGGAACAATGTCGTTAGCTGCGTATTTGATAATGAGCGCGATCCTGTTCACCATTGGTGTGATCGGAGTGATGATCAGGCGCAATCCATTGATTATCTTTATGTCCATTGAATTAATGCTTAATGCCGTCAATTTATCGTTTGTGGCCTTATCCCATTTTCTAGACTCTGCTGATGGTCAGATGTTTGTCTTCCTGGTTTTGACGGTTGCCGCCGCCGAAGTCGTGGTTGGACTGGCCCTGATCGTCACCATCTTCCGCACGCGCCGCAACATAGATGTTGACGAAATGAATATATTGCGAGGCTAGTTTATGACGAATCTAAGTCT
>CAXTXB010000062.1:10271-16025 GCA_964247965.1 uncultured Dictyobacter sp.
GGCTTCTGGCGCTTCTTCGCATACCTGAACTTCTTTATTTTTGCGATGGTGCTGCTGGTGAGCGCGGACAACTTCCTGTTCTTATTAGTGGGCTGGGGACTGGTTGGACTGGCATCATACTTACTGATTGGCTTCTGGTACCAGCGCCGCTCGGCTGTGTTGGCAGCGCGCAAGGCCTTTGTCATCAATGTCATTGGCGACTTTGGCTTGATGATTGCAATCTTCCTGATCTTCACCAATTTTGGTCAGTTGGCATACCTGAACGTATTTGGACATGGACCCATTGGTACGGGGACGGCGACTGCAATCTGTCTGCTGCTCTTCCTGGCCTGTGCCGCCAAGTCTGCACAGTTGCCATTATACATGTGGCTGCCCGACGCCATGGAGGGTCCGACTCCGGTGAGTGCGCTGATCCACGCGGCGACGATGGTCACGGCTGGCGTCTACCTGGTGGCACGCGCTTATCCTCTCTTTGAGCAGGCTCCGGCTGCGCTGCTCGTGGTTGCCAGTATCGGTGGCATCACCGCTCTCTTCGCGGCCACCATTGCTTTGTTCCAGCTAGATATCAAGCGCGTGCTGGCCTATTCGACGATCAGCCAGTTGGGGTATATGTTTATGGCCGAGGGCGTGCATAACTACTCGGCGGGTATCTTTCACCTGGTGACGCATGCGTTTTTCAAGGCGCTGCTCTTCCTGGGCGCGGGCGCGGTTATTCACGCGCTGGGCGGCGAGCAGGATATACGCAAGATGGGAGGATTGTGGGGACGTTTAAGGCTTACAGGCTGGACCTTTTTGATTGCCGCGCTGGCGATCAGCGGCATCTTCCCATTTGCAGGCTTCTGGAGTAAGGACGAGATCCTTGGTTCGATTCTGGCCCAGGCGACGGCGAGCGGCAATGCCTGGTTCTATATCCTATGGATTATTGGAATCCTGACGGCTGGCCTGACCGCCTTCTATATGTTCAGGCTCTTCTTTGGTATCTTCAACGGCGTCTATCGGGGCGGTACAGCTGGACACGATGAAGCGGGGATCACTGAGCAGGAGGAGGCCGAGGCGGCGGGACATCAACATGCTGGCAGTGTGAGTTATAATCGCATTCATGAGGTGCCGCCTGTCATGTCTATACCCTTGATGATCCTTGCCCTGCTCTCTGTTCTCGGCGGCTTTATCGGCTCGCTTGAACTCTTTGGCGTGCCAAACTGGATGCCGCTGGCAAACTTCCTGCCGGCTGGTCTGCACACTCATGCCGCCGCAACTTCGCTGACAATCGGCTGGACCTCGACGGGCTTGAGCTTGGTTGCTGCCATACTTGGTATCTTTATGGCCTGGCGTTTGTACGGGAAGGGCTTTGCGTATCGTGAGAGTCCGAATACGTTCTACCAGTTGCTCTCGCACAAGTATTATGTGGACGAGGCGCTGACGGCCGGGCTGGTCAATCCCCTCCTGGCTCTAAGTCGTGGACTATCACGCTTCCTGGAAGGGAATGCGCTGGATGGTGGCAGCCGGGGGGTGGCGCTGGTCTTTAAGGGAACCAGCAACGTCCTGCGCCGAGTGCAGACCGGCTATATGCGCAACTATGCGCTGAGCATCCTGGTGGGTGTTGTTTTAATTGTTGTTTACTACGCGGTGAGGGGGTAGAGGTTATGTTTTTTCTCTCATCTGTAATCTTCCTCCCGCTATTGGGAGGGATCGCGCTACTCTTTTTCCCACGGGAGAATCTCAACGCGATCCGCTGGGCCGCCCTGGGTGTGGCGCTGCTTGAACTGCTATTGGTCATAATTCTGGCGCTCGTCTATCTACAGTCCTCCATTGGCATATTCAGTTCGTCGGTCCTGACCGAGAGCGTACCCTGGCTGCCGTCGCTGGGCATCAACTATAGCCTGGGCGTGGATGGTATCAGCCTCTTACTTGTCGGGCTGACTGCCCTATTAACAACCATCTGTATCGGAGCCTCGTTCCGCATCGAGCAGAGGGTCAAGAACTACATGGCCTTTATGCTGCTGTTAGAATGCGGCATCATTGGCGTCTTTCTCTCCGCCAACCTCTTCCTGTTCTATATATTCTGGGAAGTCATGTTGATACCCGCGTACCTCCTGCTTGGATCGTGGGGAGGCGAGCGGCGCATCTACGCGGCCTTCAAGTTTGTGCTCTTTACCTCGGTTGGCAGCTTTCTCATGCTCATCGGCATTATCGCCCTGGGCTACTATCACCAACAGGCAGCAGGCGGCTCCTGCGGTTACACCCTGGAGCTATCCGCGCTGCTCAACACGGCATCCACCTGCAGAGGAATACTCGATGGCACGACACAGACATGGCTCTTACTTGCCTTTGCGGCCGCCTTTGCCGTGAAAGTGCCGCTGGTACCCTTCCATAGCTGGCTGCCCGATGCCTATAGCGAGGCACCCTTTCCCGTAACAGCTTTGCTGGCCGGAGCGATGTCCAAGACTGGGGCTTATGGCTTCCTGCGTCTATGTATTCCGCTCTTCCCACAGGCCGTCCAGAATCTCGCGCCGCTCTTTAGCATCCTGGCAGTGATCGGAATTATCTACTGCGCGCTCATGGCCCTGGTTCAGACAGACCTCAAGCGTCTGCTCGGTTACTCCAGCATCAGCCACCTGGGCGTGATCATGCTCGGCATGTTCGCCTTCAATGTGCAGGGAGTCGAAGGCTCGGTCCTACAGATGGTCAACCATGGTATCACCATCGCCGCCCTCTTCCTCATCGCTGGCTTCATGGAGCAGCGCACAGGCACACGGCGCTTAACAGACTTCGGTGGACTGGCCTCGCGCATACCCTGGCTGGCGACCGCGATGTTTGTCGCCGCGCTCTCCTCACTGGGCTTACCCGGACTCAATAGTTTCGCCGGCGAGTTTCTCGCATTGTTAGGAGCTTTCCGTTCTAATGTTACGTTAGGTGTCCTGGGCACACTCGTCGTCATTCCCGCCGCCTGGTATATGCTGCGCTTCTTTCAGGGGCTCATGTGGAATCCACGGCAGAGAGAAGGCGTTGTGGCCGCAAGCCTGCGCAAAGGAACGTTAAGCGATCTCAATTTCAGCGAGTTCTGGTTACTCGCACCTTTAATGGCACTAATATTCTACATCGGCATACAACCTGCGGCGTTGACCTGGCTCCTTGAGCCTTCGGTTATTAATACCATGCAGGTTCTTGGCAACGCATTTGTGAAGTAATTCTCTATTCCGGTGCCCGCGTAACGACAATCCCTCGCGCTTGTCGTGGGGACGGTGCGACGACAAGCGCGAGGGATTGTCGTTATGCGGAGGTAGGATAGAGAAGATTCACAATCGCGTTTGTTATGAGGGATTTTCTATGACATTTACTTACAGTGTCTCAGCCCAGGACTGGCTGGGAATCGCGCCGATCGTGGTGCTGGTCGGAATGGCCCTCGTTGTCATGCTGGTGGACCTGGTGTTACCGCACGAGGGCGAGAAATCAAAACACAGCGGGCCGGCTAACTTCGCCGTCCTGCCCATTGTGGCATTTATCGGCACGGTGGCTGCAATTGTAGCCGCGGTCATCCTATTCTTCGTGGACCATCCGACGCGCGTCTTTAATAGCATGCTCGCCGCCGATCCAGGCACGCTCTATGCTGATCTGGTAATTCTGACCGCTGGCGGATTGGGCGTCCTACTCTCGCCTGCGTATCTTAAGCGCCTGGGACAGGTACATCAGGGCGAATATTATGCTCTCATGCTGCTTGCCATGACCGGCATGCTCTTGATGGCAGGCGCGACCAGCTTCCTGATCGTCTTTGTCGGGCTGGAGATGTTTTCGCTGGCCCTCTATATCCTATGTGGCTTTATTGCCCAGCGCAGAACCTCACAAGAGGCTGGCATGAAATATTTCCTGCTCAGCTCATTTGCCTCGGCCTTCTTGCTCTACGGCATCGCCCTGATCTACGCCGCAACTGGCAGTACCTTCTTCGTCGCCATTAGAAACTTCATGGGGCAACGGCATCACTCGCCCCTACTATTGCTAATAGGCATGGGACTGCTCGCGGTCGGCTTCGCCTTCAAAGTCTCGGCCGTCCCTTTCCAATCCTGGACGCCCGATGTCTACCAGGGCGCGCCCGCACCCGTCACCGCTTTCATGTCGGTCGGCACCAAGGTTGCGGCCCTACTCGCCTTTGTACGCGTCTTCGGCTTCATGCTCCTGCCCGTGCAGGGCGATTGGATGCCAGTAGTCTGGGCCATCGCCGTCCTGACCATCATTGGCGGCAACGTCATGGCACTGGGTCAGACCAATCTCAAGCGCATGCTGGCCTACTCAAGTGTTGCCCACGGCGGTTATCTCTTGATCGGCGTCGTCGTCGGCGGCTCACTGGGAGCTACCGCGATATTATTCTACCTGTCCTGCTACCTGTTTATGAACCTGGGAGCATTCGGCGTCGTCTCAATGCTTGAGCACCTGGACAACTCCGGCTACGGCAATGAGGATTTGAGAGGACTGTGGTATCGCCGCCCGGTCCTGGCAGGTCTGCTGGCCTTCTTCCTACTTTCATTAGCAGGCTTTCCACCCATGGCAGGCTTCGCTGGAAAATATTATATCTTCTACGCCGCGCTGCGGGGCGGGCATCCCGAATTGCTCATCATCGGAATCGTCGCCAGCATCCTGGGTATCTACTACTACCTGCGCTTCATCGCCACCATGTTCATGGAGCAGCGCGAGTCTGTGCTGGCCTCGATCGGGACTACATCGGCCGTTACTCCTAGAACACCGGTTGCCGCTCCGAGGGCTCAAGAGCGTATCGGGACTACGCCTCGACCACGACCTGCTGCGACACGAATGGCGACGGGTGCGCTATCGAGCGGTGGGGCCGCCACGGCGGTGGCTGTAAGGCCAACAAGCGTCAGCAAGAGCACAACGATTGCAAGGCCCCCAGTTCAAGTAGAGGCCGTGGCAGAACAAGAGGTCAGCCGTGGCCTGCTGAGCATGTCATGGCTGGCACTAGGAATTGCCGGACTTGGCACGCTCATCGTAGGCGTCCTGCTGCCCTTCTGGCTGCCGAGTTTACAGCAAGCGGCGAGTATGCTGCTGCGTTAGCCCTATAAACTAACAAAGGCCTGGCATTCGTAAACTTGCCAGGCCTTTCAGTTCTCTTACCCGGGCATGAACCTTTCTAGCCTCTCTTGTAGGGGTTGTCTGATTGAAAATTAGCTTCTATTAGCTTCAGTGCATCCTTGTGTAAAACTAATATAAGAACGAAGATACTGAAGCTGATCCAACATATAAGAGTCTAACTCTTTTTCTTCTGAGGTAAGTACATCAAGATAACCTGAAAAGATACGCCGAAACGCCGAAAGAGCATCAGCTACAGTAGAGCCTGAAGCATGTATGTAAAAATGAGGCTCGCTAATTACAAATTCCCCGTCGCTATAATTAATTAATACAAGTAGTGGTTTAGTAAGTTGCCTACCTTGAGGTAAAGAGCCCCTTATTTCTAGAAGAGAGGGAAAATATCCCAGAGTTCCATTAGTGTAAGTTAGTAAATGGTATACAGGAGCAGCGGTAGACTTGTCTATTCGAATAAAAGCCTTAGCACTAGAAGCTTGTGTATTGGAAGCCCGGATGTTGACGGTGACAGAATCCATCTGCTTATCCTTTCTTTATTCTTCTAGTTTAGTTACTCGATACGCATCTAAATTAGTTTGAAATGCGGTAATCATCTCTTGTAAAGTATTGGGAGCTACAATAATTCTCCCAACACATTCAGCGCGCACTTTTCCCATTTTCTCA
>CAXTXB010000063.1:0-1640 GCA_964247965.1 uncultured Dictyobacter sp.
AGTTGTTGTTGTTCGTCTGCCTCGTATTCCGCTTGATGATGCTCTCGATGCGTTGATCGGGCAGGTACGTGTCCAATTAAATGACTTTTTGTCCAGCTATCAAATCGCGCTAGAAGTCTATGGTACAGCCGGCCGTTGGAATGAAAATCCAGCCATGCCACCGGTACGCCGCCGCGCGTTTATCTTTGGTCTTCAACGGAAACAACCGCTCATTGCCCTTTTCTTCCATACACGTCGTCTGGACGCGCAGGCTACTGATCCAGTGGCCCTGGCCCTTTCTTATATTCATGCGAATTTAGAGCAATTTGCCCAGGCGGGCTTAGCGATTGTTTCAGCCATGCCCAACTGGCTCACAGTGGCGGCTCCACTGTTGTTTAGCGAGGGTGGACCTTTTGCACCTCCTCGACCCGCTCCTACGCTGGACGTGCCCGCGCCGGCCAGTTCGTTGGTTGGGTGGCACATGAGGTTTCTAGACCAGAAGATCACGCGGGATCTGCGGGATGCGGAAGATGTCCTGGTTGTCGTGCTAGATACGGCCCAGCATCCTGATCGCGTGCGTAGTGCCGCCACGAGACCAGAACTGCGTCGCAACTGGCTGTTGCAGCGTCTCGCTACTGATCTGCGACAGGAAGATGGATCTTTTGTAATTGAATATGATCGTTATGCCTTGACCAATGACGTGCGTACCGGGCATAGCACGACCGGCGATCCACGCTACTATTTGATGCCTGATCATGGCCTTTCAGTCGCAGGAATCGTACGCGACTTGGCTCCACGTGTGCACATTCGTCAGGTGCGGATTCTCAATGATTTTGGTGGAGGAGACCTCTACGCTTTATTTGCAGCTTTAACAGACCTGGAGCGAGAGCTGGTCTCTGGTACAGTTCGTCACATGGTGATTAATCTAAGCCTGACCATCATGCCCGACATTCGTCGCCTGCCTTCTATCTGGTTTGATCAGCGCAGATGGCCCAACACCCAGCTAGCCAGCGTCACGCGGTTTCTTCAGCACATAGAAGAAGGCCTGCGCCTCTTGTTTGAAAACCTCTCCGCGCAAGGTGCGCTGATTGTCGGAGCCGCCGGCAACGACTCATTGGTAGCGCAGCAGCAGAATCTATCGCCAAGGCCGCCGCGTGCTCCAGCGCGTTACGATTCAACATTGAGTGTCACCGCACTCAATAGCAATTTTGCTCCATCGAGTTTTGCCAATGCTGCCAACATTCCAGGTCAGCTTTCTGGTGTTGCCACGTTTGGGGGCGATAGCGTGGATGTGCTGGATGCAAACGGGCTGCCGGATGCTGTGCGTGGTGTTTACATTTCCTCAACATTCTCAAATGGGGAACAAAATGTTTCGGGGTGGGCCGATTGGAGTGGCACATCACTTGCCGTGCCAACCGTGAGCGCTTTAGGAGCTCACCTGCTGGCGCAGGGGTGGACAGCAGAAAATATTATGGCACGGCTAGCGACGAGCCAGGAACGCCGAAGCGAAGTCTTATTTGGCTCACCTCCTGATGTACCGAACTTGCTCGCCAATAGAATTCGCGTCCAGCAGCGGTTTGGGCTGTAGCCGTGCATTCATCCTTGACGCTTCATTTTTTGTAGTCTATAATAAAAACACATGTAGTTGTTCATGACTATAT
>CAXTXB010000063.1:1650-4537 GCA_964247965.1 uncultured Dictyobacter sp.
TGGTCTGCGTATCTTCGTCGCTGGTGGTGGTTGTTCGGGTCTGCAGTATGGTATGACTCTGGATGAAGAGCAGGATGGCGACACAGTTGTTTCCATGAACGACATCAGGGTTTTCGTGGATGACATGAGCCTGGGTTACATCACAGGGAGCGAAGTCGATTATGTCGATAGCTTGATGGGTGCTGGCTTCACTGTCAACAATCCAAATGCAGTTTCGAGCTGTGGCTGTGGTCATTCCTTTAAGACTGCTGACGGTGGTGGCGAGTCTCGCAGCTGCGGTTGCGGCCACTAAACCTGCTGGAAAGTATACTGCTGTGATCCACGCGTAGCGACCATCCCTTGCGGTCACACCGCGATCGAGCGGATCGGAGTAGTGGGCGTGTAAGAGGTAGTGAGCACGACGACCGCAAGGGATAGTCGCCATGCGGCGGGTTGGTTCAGTGCTATCTCGACTGGTTTCACCGGGTGAGAGAAGAGAGTTTCTTTTGACGTAGTATAGAATGTCACGAGAAACTCTTTTGTTATATCCGCTGTTTTGCAATAGTAAGGAGCGTGTATGAGTAGTCGCATTGCGCATCGGCCCCATTATCGCATGACACACAAACCTGTACCATCTTCAATCCGCTCTGAACAGCCATTTTTTCGCACGCGTTGGAAATATCGCAATCGCTCCGTTGCCTATGAGAAGCATCCACTTGGCTATCAACTCTCACTCCTCCCATTTCGCCGTCGCCTGATGCATCAACTTGGGCTGTACCAGGCGTTCTAGCAAAAAGTGGGAGAGAAAAAGCACTTATTCCTCTTCCTCGTCATCTACATCTTCAACCTGTGCAGCGGACCCATCGGCTGAAGAGCTTAGCACCAGGCCAGGCATATCTTTCACAAACTTAGAATTGGCGACAACCTTCTGCGCCCCTGCCTGCAATGCTCTGGCACGGGCGTCGAGGTCCATATGTGAGCCAAAGGCCAGAACGGGAAGGTCATGGGAGCGTACTGTGCGAATGGCAGCCTCCCAATCTACACCTTTACTGGCAATATCAACAATCACCAGGGCCGTCTCTCTCCCCGCTTCCAGACTTTGTTCTAAAGATGCAAGATTACGTACAGTTGTGACATCTATATCATAATGGCTCAACGTATCGCGAATCTTCACCGAAAAGAAAAGATCTTTTTCTAGTGCAAGAATAGCTATTGCCACGTTTGACCTTCCTATAGTCGAGATAGACACAGAAATCAATCTTCTGGACTTTCATAAACAGGACGACGGAAAAGATCACCAAGCTCTTGATTGATGATATCCATGTTGGTATACAAATCTGGTGTAAGCACATGATGAGTACCGGTGCAGTATGGCTTGTCGCACTTTTTCGCGTGACTGGTCTCGAACACCAGGTTGCCATCTACAGCTGTTAACCAGATATGTTTGCGCGAGTAGCCATCACCCCATTTCAGAAGCATGCCATCTTTGTACTCATCGAAGCGCCCCTGGCCGTAGAGGAAATCGCGGTTAAACAGATCGAGCACCTGTCGTACCCTGCTGGCATCGATAACGCGCGCCGTAGCTGGGGACATCGTCGTCGTTGCTTCCTGAGCCAGGTCTTCTTTTGGAATAAAGAGTTCACGCGAGGAATGTTGTTCTTCGCGGATCATTTGCTGAATCATGCGTCCCTCTTCATCATTGAGCCCATGACCCTGTCCAATGATTGGCGGCTTTCCAGGTCGCTTGTTAGATGTATTGTCGGATCGGTAATTGCCGGGCACGATATAACTCCTTGCCTGTAATAGCAGATTGCTACAATATTTTTTTTAGTGGTCTGTGTCATAGCTTACAACCTTATGCAAGGGTGACACAAGTTTGCTACCAAAAAATGGTTTCTCTTCATTCCATCGTATAGATAAATAGAGATATATTGAAGAGAAGATATCTGGAGTGCATACTTTCTATTGCTATAAGTCTTCTATATGCTAGAGTATGAGAAAGATAATTGAGATAATGGAGTAATTCTATTCATGGATGAAAATGCATATAGCGATGATAGCCTGCTCCATCGATTTAAAGGTGGCGATGATAGCGCGATAGAAGTCCTGTATCGAAAACATGCAGTAAGCTTCTATAAGTTAACACGTGCAAAGGGCCTCAAGCATGAGGATGCCGATGATATTGTGCAGGCAACCTTTCTGAAAATCGTGTCGGGCATCGCGAACTACGATGAGAAGCGGGGAAGTGGAACTGCATGGCTATGGAGCGTCTACGGTAGTGCAAGAAGTGACTGGATTAGAAAGAGGCAGCGAACTCCGGAAACGGAATTATTAGAGCTCCATGTCGAGCGTCTTCTTGATCAAGCGACCGATCCAGGCAACGAAGTAGAGGACCCTGGAGGATGCTTTCTCAGTCCCCTCTCTCAAGTCATCGCCGAAGCCTGGATAATCATCTCGCCTTCCGATCGAGAGGCGTTACGACGAGGCCGAGGACCTGGTGTTGGAAGAAAGGCGTGGCATGAAGCAACAAAACATTTCCGCCTGGCTATTGACATTGCCTCGCGCAACACCTCACGCGAGGATTGGAATGAAAACGATCTAAGCATCGAGAGTGGCTCCGAACAAAAGTCGTTGCTTAAAGATATCTACGAATTTTCTGATCATCTTATCTATGCACTCAGCAATGCGTGGGAGCAAATCTCACCTGCACGTCAGAAAGAACTACAGCAAGCTAGAGAGCAAGAGACGACGCGGGACGTATGGCCTAGTGCATTTCAACACTTCTGGGTCCTCTTCCGGCTGTTTCTTTAGTGAGTTGGATACGAGGAGAAATACATGGCAGACTCACAACAGAGATATGACGAGGATTTTACAAAACGGGCCCAGGCACGTCTCAAGAAAATAAATG
>CAXTXB010000063.1:4547-15917 GCA_964247965.1 uncultured Dictyobacter sp.
CACCTGAGGCCAAGTATACTATATCTTCACTCAAGCAGGAGGATGAGATAGCTACGGCTTCTTCGATGCAAGTTTCATTACCAAACGGAATGAGTTCTCGGTCAGGCACATTGAGGAGCCTACCCGTACTCGCTGCCGGTACAGCTATAGGAGTAGGGCTGCTCATTTTTGGACTTGGCCTGGTCATCACGCGAATGTCAGGAACAAATACTGCATTTGCAACTCCACTGGCTACATTAGCTACAGCAATGATCCTGGCCTGTATAGTAAGCTTACAGACCCAGCGAGGATGGAGCACGCCGCTGCCAGCGTGGAGTAATGCTCATTTTTATGACAAGCACAGTCACTATTTTAGTGCAGCGTTTAATGCGCTCCCAATCTACTCAACGCAGCCAGTCCCTAAGCGGAAAGAGACGAATTCATCTCAACCAGTTCGTCCAGCAGCAAAAACGTGGGCGAAGAGGGAAGAGCTGTGGAAAGACAAGGGCGTGTTGCTCTTCGTGACGCTTTCTCTAATTGCAGTGAGTGTCGCTTCCACGTTCCTCAATCTTGTCTCGCCTAATCCGGGCCATAATCCTGGCAATACTACAGCATCTACTGTAAGCCTTGAACCTACTGGCTTGAGTTACGGGGAAGTTGCCTTTGATATTCATCGGAACGATGGTGAACTAAAGCGTCAGGCGGCGAAGAAGATAGTGGCCGGCGACATTAATGGCGCAGTATCTCTCTGGAAGCAGGCAATAGCAATGGACAGGAGCGATGCAGAGGCACAGATCTATAGTGAAGATGCACGTGTCCTTCTTTCCAAACAGCCCCATCTGACGCTTGTAGTCGCGACACTGTTTACCAGGGGAGTAACAGGCCTCGGAAGAGACGACCTGCAGGGCGCATATATAGCCCAACAAGAGTACAATAAAAGGGTACAACAAGTCGGTGGAAAGCAATTGTTGCTTCTGGTTGCAGTGGCGAGCGATGATCCTATAAGCGTGACAAACGTGGCGCAGCAGATAGTCCAGGCGGCCTCTCATGATTCAACAATGCTTGGCGTGATGGGTTGGCCGACCAGTACCAGTGCGCTGGCCGCTGTTAAGGTATTAGCTAATGCGCATATCCCATTACTCTCTGAAAGTGCAACAAGCGATGCATTGACTGGGATCTCCCCTTACTTCTTTCGCATGGGAACCGACACGCACCAGGCGAACCTTGGCGCAAAATATGCACTTGAGATACTCAAGGTAAAGCGTGTTGCAGTCTTCGAAGATCCTGCGAATGCTTATAGCAAGAGCCTGGCAGACGCATTTATTGCGACATTTACTGCAGACGGTCAACATACAGCAATAAAGCAGTTTTATACAGTAAAACAAGCGGAAAGCTTGACAGGACCCATACGAGATACTATAGCTCAGCATGTAGACATGATCTATATGAGTGGCTATGCTGCGGATACCAGCATGCTCTTAGCAAAGCTCCCCTTATGTAAGAGCTCTACGCCATGCATGCAGGTGGTGGGTGGCGACGCGCTCAACACAGTGGGCGATTATCAGCCCGCGTCCTATCCTAATTTTTCTCGGGTTCACTTTACTGCTTTCGCCTATGCAGACCTGTGGAAAGAGGTAGGAAGGAAGGAACCTGTGTTCTTCAAAGAGTATCAAGACGTTTTTAATGCCGAAAGACGACAGACTGCTGCAGATACTCTTGTACCTGATGCTGATACAATTCTGGCATTCGATTCGCTCAGCACCCTTCTTCAGGGAAGCGACCAGGTTGGCAGCAAGCAACGCTTCACACCCGAAGATCTCAGGCAAGCGTTAACCGGGATTACTGTCCAGGGAGTGAGTGGGCGAATTTCTTTCGATAAGAACGGAAATGCAGCCAACAAAGAGGTCATTCTGCTGCATATGGAGGACGATCATCGACCTCACCTGGAACACAGCTTTTAGAATAGCAGAAAGAAGAATACGGACAAGCTTTGCTGTAGACCTGTATAAAGTATTTCATTATACAGATCTACAGCAAGGACTCGAAACGGTAGAACGTTTCGTTATAAGCGTGAAGCAAAAATGCTTTGTGGCAAGAAGGCACCCACAGTCCAGTTGGGCATATCCACCACCTCACACAGCTTTAGATCCACAATGACACTACAGAGCATATAGGCATCTGCACGTGAGAGGTCATGTACATCTTGCAAATGCTGGATCATATGGCGTACAGCCTTGCGCGTCGCCTCTACCAGGTCAGGGCCGATGCCATCAGTGACATAGTAAGGCGCGGTGTTTGTGCGTAGCGTTAGTGGTCCACCGGTAAGAAATTGTGGCTCATTCACTGGAAAGTCTTTATGAACCGTCAAGCGCACTATGGCACGCATAGGAGTCTCGATAGCGGTGCCACAAACCTCGCCATCGCCTTGCGCGGCATGTCCATCACCTAAGGAAAAGAGAGCTCCAGGCACTTCCACGGGTAGATAGAGGTGTGCGCCTTTCGTCAGATGTTTAGTATCCATATTGCCGCCATGGCGGTATGGTGGAATGGTTGACAGGGCTCCATCGGCAGCGGGCGCAAGTCCAATCTCACCGCAAAAAGGAGCAAGAGGGATACGTATGCCAGGAGCAAACTCTGCCACTCCATCGGCTCCCCCTTCAACCTGCCAGATTTTGAGTGCAGGCTCCAAGAACTCATCCGCGAGCAAGCCAAAACCAGGGATAATAGCTGTCCAACCCCAGTTGGCTGGTTGCAGGTCCAGAAACTCTATTTCCAATGTATCACCAGGAGCAGCACTCTCTACATATATGGGACCATTCACTTGATCTACTCGTGAGAAATCCAGGTTACGGATCGCCTCAACCGTACTCGTCGGCCCAATCTGACCGCATGAAGCATCAAGCATATCAAAGGAAATTGTCTCCCCCGAGGCAACTGTCGCAATTGGTGTAATGCTGTGATCCCATGCCAGGTGCCACTGTTCGCGTTGGACATGAATTGTGCGCCCTGACTTCGGATGGTTGCTCATATGCTAAGTCCTTTCTTTTAGAACGCTTTTTATTTCTTTTGCTTTTTTGATAATCTGGCTTCGCCCAGATTGTAAAAAAGCAAAAGAAATAAAAAGCGTCAGGCATATCCTAAGCTGTCGGGCCTGCATGTTCCTCGACACGCAATCCTTCAGCTTCCCTAAAGTGAGCGCCGATGCGCTGAACAAGAGCAGGACTCACCAGAATAATAACCAGGCCGATTAACAACCAGATCAGTGCCACATATGGCAGGAGATTGCTAGGTGGCGCTGGCACTGGATAAAGATTGCTATAGAGAGTATAACCCAGAATGAGAATAGCGGCCACTGGAATGATCCACTGCCAGGTCCACAACCGACGAGCCATAAAGAAGCGGATAGCACCAATATTCGTCATGATATAGGCCACAAGGATCAAGAAGACTCCAATAGTGCCCAGGTACCCAAAGAGGGCCGCGCCATTGATGCCAGGAGCCTGACTCCAGCCAAGCAAAATAGCGAGAGCAATTACCATCACTACCGCCAGTGCGATAGCAGGAGAACCTGTGCGGCGGCTTGTTGATCCAAGTCGTTCGCTAATAAAGCCATCACGTCCCATAGAGTAGAGGATACGCGATCCCGCATTAGCCGTGCCCAGTGCGCTAGCAAAAGCACTGATCGTGGCACCAAGGTTAATCAAAGCAGCCATAGTCGTACCAACATAACGCTGGCCGAGGTCTCCAAGTGGAGCTGTTGAGGCTGCGAATGCTTTGATTCCCGCGTCGCTTGTCCCGAAGCCAACGGTTTGCGCGTACGTAACAATGACGTAAAAGATGCCGGTCCCCGCCACTGCTACAAGGATAGCCAGAGGAATATTGCGGCGCGGATTGCGCGTCTCTTCACCGAGCGTCGCCGCGCCCTCAAAGCCAGCAAACGAGAGAAAGCCGAAGACTGCAGCCAGACCAACATTACTAAATGGTTGGTTACCTGGTGTAAAAGGCTCAGCCGTCAACTGCCCGCTTGCGCCTCCCCTGCTCAAAATAATGACCGTCAAGATAGCAATGAGCAGGATCGAGACTCCTTCCAATATCAACGTGAGCCGGGTTGATAATGCAATATCACTGTAAGCAAGAACCCAGATGATCACTCCGGCCGCAATTGCTAATGGCAACCAATTGATATTCACGTGCAAATCCGAAAAGAACGTCTCGGCAAAATTGCCAGCCTCAGCCGTCGAAGCTGCGGTGAAAGCCAGATACGTCCCAAAAAGAGCCCAGCCCGAAAAGAAACCTGCTCGTGACCCTAACGCAATGCCATTAAAGGCATAGACCGAGCCACTATGAGAGAAATATCGACTAAATTGGATAAAAGAAAAGCTTGCTAATCCAACCGCAATCGTAGCAAGCAAGAAGGCGAGAGGAACCGCGCTTCCTGCTGTCCCGGCCGCAAGTGAGCCGTTCAATGCCATTGCTGCAGTTGGAGCCATAATGCCAATAGAGAGAGCGATTGCCTCCACAAAGGAGAGTTCACGACGCAAGATACCATCTTGCTTTTGCATAAATTACCTCTTTACAACCAGGAATAAGTGAACGAAGAAAGCAATAGAGCTTCAGAAATAGTATAAATTAGCATATCAAAAAGAGTCAATGCCTACAGCTACATTTACTAAAAAGGGCAAATATGCGTGAATGCAATAAAAGATATAAAAGGTAAATGACGAATTATAAATGTATAAGAAATGAAACACTTAAAAGGATGAAGCTTGATGACTTTCTCGCTAAATAATTTCATCGTCTATCTATGGAACGTTTGGTCTTGACAAATGTTCTTATGCCCGACTATACTTTCTTTATACAAAATGTGGAGTTGTTCTTCTCTCTATTGCTATAGATGTATTGCATTAGGAACGTATGTTCTAGTAAAATACTAGAATATGGTTATGCAGGGCAGTTGCTCATGGGCAATACTCGGGATGTCGTGGTCAGTCTAGAGGTTGGGGGCGAGCAAGCGACGATAGCGCTTGTAGATTATCAGGGAAACGTACAACGGCGTTGTACGGCGAAAACGTTGCGTGGTCGACCGGCCCACGCGACGCTTGAACCATATATGCGTGCGATCGATAGCGTGCTTGAGTCTGCGCAAGCTGCTGGAGTACAAGTTAAGGGGATAGGCATAAGCATCCCTGGTTCCGTCAATTCTATCACGCGCCGTCCCGTGCAAGTGCCAATGTTCCCTACATTGAATGGGTTCCCTCTCTGTGACCTGTTTGAAAGCCGCTATCACCTTCCCAGTGTCCTGCATGCGGACGTAGACGCAGCCATTCTTGGAGAACACCTCTTTGGAGCTGGCAAGGACCAGCAACGCCTCCTCTTCTTAACAGTGAATGCGGTTGTCGGAGCATCATTTGTTGCCGATGGCCAGTTAGAGCAAGCAGGGAAGCAATACATCGGTCATATCTGTCATGTGCCCGTTTCCTCCTCAGGCCCCCGCTGTAGCTGTGGTAAATATGGATGTATTAATACACTCATTTCCATTGATGCTATGAAGCGTATGGTACAACGAGCGTTGCGGCGGGGAGAAGAGACGACCCTGACGCAACGTTTCCTTAACCACGAATACCTCAGTCATCAACTCCTGGCCGAAGAAGCAAATCGTGGTGACTCGCTGGCTGTCCGTATCTACCGCGAGGTTGCGCGCTGGCTGTGTGCGGCTATCATGCAATATATCAACCTTTTTAAGCCCACTGTTTTTGTCGTTGGTGGCAGTGTGCTGGATGCCGGTGATCTGCTCTTCAGCCAGATACGTACCGCGTTAGATAGAAAGCAATTTGCACCAATTACCGACTCTGTCAGAATAGCGCCGGCCTACCTGGGACGCGATGCAGTCTTAATTGGCGCAACAGCCCCTTTATTCTGAGAGAGTGTTGGAACCCATTCGTGTTCGCTTTCTCGCGCCCTCGGCGCTCGCCTCGTTTTTTCTATTTTTGCTTTTCTACACTTTTCGGGCGAAGCCCGAAAAGTGTAGAAAAACGAAAAAGATGTAAAAAGTTTATTTGTATTTTGCGCGTTCGCAGCTTTGCTGCTCTTTACGTTCTTAAGAAGTGTATAGAGCAACACATAGACTCATCAACGAAGAAAGCAAGGGGGAAGAAGGCCAGAGACTTTCTGATGTCTGGAGAAGTTACTAAAGAAGTACAAGGGGAATATTTATAATTTCTGGACAGGCAGAAGGTGAAGTATTATAATCAGAAGTATGATAAATGGTCGAATTCCTGTCATTGTCATTGATGATACTCCAGTCAAGAGACGTGGAGTGTGTGAGTTTGTAGAAGAGACACCTCTTCTACAGCTCTCTGCCCAGGCAGGCGATACTCCGGGGGCGCTCGCGCTTATTGAAGAGATAAGCCAGGAGCGAGAACAAAACGGGGTTTTGTCGGGCTGGTTGGTTTTGTCTGACCTGCGACTGGGCAATAGCAATGGAGTCGAGCTGGGACGTGCGCTATTAGAGATTGCTCCAGGTTTACGCATCGTTATTTACACACAGGACCCTAGTTGGACATTGGCTGCAGAAGTGTTTCGTCATGAGTACACGCGGCGTGGTATTCCGCGTAGTGCCAGCAGGCGTTCCGATAAAACTTCGGGCTTGCACGGCTATGCTCTATTCAATAATATGGAGCCATCGTATTTAGAACATATCGCTTCCGCTGTGGTGTTGCGCAAAGAGACTTTCATCGATCCGGAAGTCCTGAATTATCTGCTTAAGCGACTACATGGTCAGCGATTGACGCCGCGGCAGGAAGAATGTGCAATGTGGATTGCAAGAGGATTGAGCAACGATGACATTGCGCTACGTATGAGTTTCTTAAACACAAAGGGAGGACCCAACATTGTTATGTTTGATAAGCTTGTCAGTGAGCTCTACACCTTCTTCTCCATTGATGGGGCACCCAGCGATCCCGGTCGAAGGGTATTGCTGGCTCACGCGTATGAGGCCTACGCCGGGTTGCGCCAGGAGCCTCCAGCTGTATAGATAGATGGGTTATGTTCTATCTATACCTTCTTTCTATATTGTGTACCTTTGGTTCAAATATCATCTGCGTATCCGATCGAAGCTCTTCAGCGTGTGGCAATGGAACGCGTAACGTGATGATTGTTCCATGTCCTGTCTGTGGACGAGGAGTAGAAGAGATACTCAACGAACCTCCAGCTTCACGAGCTTTTAGGCGTGCTTTGAAGAGACTCGTTTTTTCCAACGGAATAGTGTCTGCATCGAAGCCGCGGCCGTCATCAGTAATCAGAACTTCCAGAACATCGTTGGTGAAAGAGGTACGCACTGTCGCGAAGGTTGCTCCTGCATGATTATAGATATTAAGCAAAGCCTGAGTCACGGCATATGATACAGCCTCGGCGATCTTCTCTCCATCCGCCGTCTGCTCAAGATCGGGATTAAGTGCATCGAGCGCCCAGAGATCGGCCTGTACTTTAAGTGGTGACTCTGGATGGAGTGTTGGTAAATCTTCACGCAGTAATTTTTCTAAGTGAAGCTTGAGCCCCAGGCTTTTTCGCTGGTAGGCATCTTCCACTAGCAATTGCAGGCCGCGCAAATCGCCTTCTAAATCCTCACTGATCTTGCGAACCTTTCCCAGAGCCTCAATAATAGGTTGTACCATAGCCTTCCCTTCAGGATCGCGTTCTGCTTCCAAACGAAGCTTATGTTGCCAGTGGCCGAGCAATGAACGAATGCGTAGTGCCTGTTGCTTTGGCTGATCGTGAATACGTTGCGAAAGAATAGAGCGTAGATGAGCATCCGCGTGAAGCAAGAGAGATGTAGCCTGCTGCAGTTCAGCATTCGTTTTGCGTAATACCTCGGCGGTCCTTTGCTGCTCACGCAATGCATCCTCTTTCTGATCAAGAGTTGTATGGAGCCGGGATATCAGGCGGAGTGAACGAATTGCGTACAGCAAAAGGAGAGGGTAAACGGTCGCCAGAGTAAAAAATATCGGGAGAGGCAGCAATGTTTCTCCTGTAAGAAGGATAGGTAAAACTCCCAGGCAGAAACCCAGGCCCACCCCTCCGATCCATAATGTCAGAAGATCGCCGATATAGTGACGAACGCGCAGAGGAATAGCAACTAACTCTGAGCCATTTTTCCTTCTAAATGGTAGCCTGGTTCCTATGCTAAGCAGCGAAGTGACCCCGATGCTAAAGCTAATCACCCCACCGACAACGCCATAGCCAAGACTAAGCAGAATATTCGTACGCATAGGCACGTGGCCTGTCAGAAGGAGAGATCCCCATTCGTAAGCCAGCAGGGCTACTAATGGGAGATAAGGTAAGCCATCAACAGTCAGGCTGGGCATACGCACATGGCTCATTGCCTCAGGTCGGTAGGTCAAACTGAGATGAATAAAGGTAGCCCCCAGGAGCGCGAAAGAGGGAATCCAGATCAATTGAACAACAAGGTCAGGAGAATAGGCCGTCTGAATATTGCCCCAGTGACTATAAAGAAGGAGCAGCATAGCTGGAGGGAGCATAGGAATACCCTCCACTGCCCCCGTCCACTCTGTCGCCGTTGCCAGTAGAAATGCTCCAACGATGAGCCAACTTAAGCCAGCGAGAAATGGGAAGCCAAATGTTTGCCACCACATATCAGCCGTGAACACAACGGCCGGGCGTGTCACAGTATAGAGAGGCTTATTATTCGTCTCCACCGTATAAGTCATAGGCTCATCTGGATGGGCGTGTCGATATGCTTGCTCAATGCCCACACTACCTTTGAGGCCATTGACCGCCGTGATATGTGTACTGTTGCTGATAGAGTCAGCGGAGATAGCAAAAGGAGGCAACTGTGGTGGTATCGAGATGATAACCACCTTATCAGCCTTATTGTCGGCGTCAATGCCCCAGGTGAAACCGCCAAACACCTTCCCCACTTCGTTTAATAAGCGGAGGTGTCCTACGCCACTAAATAGAAGCAAAAGAATAGCGATTGCCACATATACTATTGTCAGCCTGGGACGCAAGCTCTGCCACCATACATTCATCTCTAAGATCGTGCTCCTGCCCTTCTCAGCATGGGGAGGAAGCACGCCTCCTTTTATCTTGCTCCGTACACTCCTTACAGGGACCGTTTTGAGACGGGAACGGCCAAACCCCACCGCTTACGCGGGTAATGGTTGCCTCGTCGAGGATATCGGACTGCACATCCCTCACGCACTGCATCGAACCCCGTCTTGCTGATTCATGTGAAAGTTCTAGAGCAACAGGCTGGCATGCACCCATTGGTAGGTTCTTTGACACTGCCGATATCGTGTCCCGATAGGGACTGCTCCCCCTGGCTGGGACTGGTCAAGTCCGGGCCTGCAACGACCTGAGAGAAGACTTCCAACAGTTTACAACCCCCCACCGTTCAGGCGTGGGGTACCTGACTATCTGCTTCTCACTGAGGAATAGAGTAGACACATTCCAGTGTAGCATTTTCGTGTTACCCGATGCAAGCATAAGCATAATCATATCTGCTTGCCATTCCCTTGTTATATGTCACACTACAAGCAGGAATGGCAATACCTTGTCTATCAGGAGAACTATTCGGCGCTATTTCTCAATTTGTACACCTTAATTGCAACCTGTAACGTAAGCCAGTTGCCGCGCTCCTGCAGATCAATCTCACAAAGCGATTGAAGGCGTTCAAGGCGTTGAATAAGTGTATTACGATGCACAAAGAGTTTTTCAGATGTCTTTGTAAGATTGCCTGCGCATTCGAGATACGTCTCCAGAGTATCAAGAAGGTCAGTGTTTTTGCGCTGGTCGTAGCTATCGATATGTGCGATCTGATCCTGGTAAACATCGCGCAAATCATCCATATGCGCGATTTTGTAGAGATAGCGGTAAACTCCCAGGTCATTAAAGTGTGTCACAATAGAGGGATGTTTGGTCTCACTACTCTTTGTTTCCTGAAGGTTCTGCCCCATCTGCAGTGCCTCTGTTGCCTCAGCAAAGCCTCGTCGATAATCGATGATATGCTGGCAGGTATTGCCGATGCCGACCGAGAGATAGACATCGTACTCATTGCGCATCTGGTGAGCAAGGTCCTTCAGCCAGGTTTTCAGGCGAGCACCGCTGGGATCTTTGCTGAGAGGAATGATGCAAGTCAAAAGATTCTCGTGTTCATAACAGACTGAGCCCGAGTAACTATCCTGTATACGGCGTCGTACTATACTGCTTATTCGCTTATAGGCAGCTTGTAGTGAAATGCCCTGAGCGTATCCACTTGAGTCAGGAGGGGTTGGAAGGGGTGGGCGCGGCCGCTCCAGTTTTGCACCTGCCCGTGGTGCACCTGCTTCATCCCAACGTGCATCGACGTGTGCTAGCTCAATCATCACTGTAGCATGTGGCCTGGTGAGATCGCAGCCAAGGAAGTGCGCCCGCTGACGGAGCGAATCCTCCGAATCATTTGTCCCATGCATAAGATCGTCAAAAAAGCCTTTGACCAGGTTCTTTTGTGCCAACTGATTGACCAGGTAGCTATTCTTAATTGCAATCGCAGCTTGATTGGCAATCGTCGTAAGCAAGGTCTGATCCTCTGAAGAGAAGCGTCGTTGTTTGTTTGAGTAGCAGTTGATCAACCCGAGTTGCTCTGTTCCTGCAATCAATGGTGCAGAGATCAAAGCTCTATATTGTGTATCTTTAATTGGGTTGAGACGCTCAAGTGTATAGGCACTTTCATTATCTGGATCTATAGGCAGTTGTATCCCCTCTCTATGTACGCCTGCTTCATTAATTTCGCGCAGACGTTCCAATGTGGAGCGATCAACATCGATAGTCTGAAAATGCGAGCGTTCGTTCAGGTTAGGTGATGTGGCGCGTACTGTAAGACGGCGAGCCTGACGTGGTGGTTCCAGGTCACGTTCTCGCGCTTGGTCCATAAGCATAATGACGCACAGATCTACTTCCATAATCTGAACAGTCAGGGTTGCCAGTGAACGCAACATATCATCGAGATAGAGACCCGAACTAATAGTCTGGCTTAAGATAGAGAGCGAGGTAAGGATGCTGAGCTTGCGCTGCGTATTCTCATACAACTGGGCATTCTCGATTGCGCTGGCCACCAGGGCAGCAGTATTACTGATAAATGTACGATGCTGTTCAGTAAACTCATGAGGAGCGATGGCCTGGACTGTGATCACGCCAATAAGGTGCCTATTTTTCGTAATAATAGGCACGGTCATGATCGACTGAAACTTCTCTTCATCCAATTCTGGAAAGTAGCAGAAGCGCGGATCTTCCATTGCTCCATCGATCAAAAAGACCGGTTTACGATGGAGTGCAACCCACCCGGCAATCCCCTCGCCCACCGCCAGCGTAATCTTCCCCACCAGGTGTCGATAC
>CAXTXB010000064.1:0-345 GCA_964247965.1 uncultured Dictyobacter sp.
GAAAAATGACGAAAATCGTGTTTTACCTGCTCTTTAAAGTTCGGGATGACCCATTATTGTGTACTGATCAAGGACCTCTTATGCTACAATTAGTCGTGTTCGTAGTAAGAGATAATTTATTTACAAGAGAACTGTGTGTGCTACCAGGCAAGATCACGCGTAAAAATAAGAGGCGAAGGTGATTTAAGATGAGTGGCTTTCCTATTACAGAAGTTATCATCATTTTTGTTTTGATTCTAGCGAACAGCTTTTTTGCGGCATCGGAGATAGCCATTGTCTCTTCGCGTCGCAGCCGTTTGCAGCAGCAGGCAGACGCGGGAAAGAAGAGTGCGCGACAGGCGCTCA
>CAXTXB010000064.1:397-9306 GCA_964247965.1 uncultured Dictyobacter sp.
CTGTCCAGGTGGGCATTACCCTGATCAGCACGCTAGCATCCGTATTTGGAGGCGCGAGCATTAGCGGCGTCCTCGCGGAGTGGCTTAGAACCTTTCCCTTGCTCAAACCATATGCCGATACGATTGCACTTGCTGCAGTCGTCGTACTGATCACCTACTTCTCACTCGTGATAGGAGAGCTAGCACCCAAGCGGTTGGCACTACAATCTCCAGAGAGGATAGCAACAAGCGTTTCCCCATTTATGACGAGGTTATCAGCGTTTGCACGCCCGGTTGTTATCTTGCTTACATTCTCGGCTAACATCATCTTACGTATATTGGGACAGGACAAAGCCACCAAAGATGTCGTCACGGCAGAAGACATAGTCTACCTTGCGCGTGAAGGTACTGTAAGCGGCACAGTCGAAACAGGAGAGGAAGAGTTTATCAATCGGCTCTTTCGCTTTAGCGACCGAAACATCGGCAGCATCATGAAGCCACGAACCGAAATAGTAGCGGTAGAAGTTGGAACTCCACTTTCTGAGGTCATTGAAACCTTTATGGGTTCCGGCTACACACGTCTTCCACTTTATGAAAACGAGCTAGACAACATCGTCGGTGTCCTATACGCAAAGGATCTTTTACGTTCGCGAGGGCAAGCACCAAGGGACGAGAACGTTGATTTGCGTTCGATAGCCAGGCCACCATTTTTTATTACAGAATATCAACATATTGATGATCTACTCACTACCTTTCGGGGCAAGGGAATTCATATGGCTATCGTTATAGACGAGTATAGCCAGGTTATCGGCTTATTGACGCTGGAAGACGTGCTGGAAGAACTGGTAGGAGAGATCCAGGACGAGTACGACCAGCCAGAGGATACGGCCATTGTCCAGCGGGAAGATGGAAGCTGGCTTGTCGACGCAATGACCGACCAGGAATTGGTACGGACAGGGATTGGTATGCCTCCACGGCTGGAAAAAGAGCGTGACGATTATCACACGTTAGCTGGCATGCTATTAGAATATATGGGACGTATACCCAAAGCCGGCGACACAGTCACAATAGGAAATTTCTTGTTTGAAGTAGTCGACATGGATGGACGGCGCATCGATAAGGTGCTCATTCGTCGCAAGGAATAGGACCGCTATGATCTCTCGTCAGGGACCGAGCTATGCGGATCTCCCTCATGCCAGGGCAGTATCTCAAACTCGAAATTATCCTTTGAGCGTACGAAATAGAGCTGATCGAAGCCTTCTTTATATAAAGGAGGCGTGAGCTTCTTAAGGGTTGTAAAGATGGCTACAGGAGGGACCCGCTCTTTACCAGTGCGCAGATTATTACGCTCGATGCTGCGCTTCACCTGGACTTCGAAGTAGTAGCCGACTACCTGAGCATTATATTGATGACCTAGAGCAAGAAGAGGCGCACGATCCTCTGGCGTTGGATTGGTATTATCTATGACTACTGAACGTCCGGCTTGCAGAGCATCTTCGATCAGCTGTTGTTGCCTGCGAGCCGGGCGTTTGTTGTTGCGCAGCAGATCTTTGCTTATATAAGAGTGGCTAGTTAAAAAATAAGTACGATAAAACGTACTCTTGCCAGAAGCCTGCAGCCCTATGAAAATGAGCATATCCATGTTTGTAAGCTATGGCTATAAGAAATTACAATTGTGTTGTACTAATAAAGAAACGGCGCTCCTGGGTCTGGGCGACGTCGAGCTGCGAACCGAAGTGTTCGTGCGCCCAGGCCCAGAGGCGCTCGATTGAAGCGGTAAAGATGTCGTCGGGTAGTTGCCACGAACTGGACCAGTAACGCAGCGCGATATAATCGATCGCATTGCGCGGTATGATTTGCTGCGACCAGGTCAGGACAAGTTCATCGTCAGTTGAGAAGCCGCGTTCTTTTAGCCAGTATTTTACTGTATGAGTGGACACACCGGGACGACTGGTACTGCCTCCCAGATCTTTGACGAGACTACGCCATTTTGCATTTACTACCTCGGCTATGGCCGAAGAATCATAGGTATCCCAGCACTGCAATAATCTACTGCCGGGACGCAGCACGCGCATAACTTCCTGCAGCGCTTGCTCCCACTCATCAACAAGATGAAATATATGAACCGCGACCACAGCGTCGAACGAACGATCGAGGAAGGGGAGTTGCTTGATATCAGAGACAACCAAACGTAAAGATGATGAAGCTTGCGTTGAGGATTTTACAAAGCGCTGTACGGCAGGATTGAGAGCGGGCTGCTCGTCGGAGAGGCTGCCCCATGGATATTCTGCGAGCGTACGCTCCTGCCAATCCGCAGCAAGCAACTTTGTCTCAAGCTGCGTAAGCATTTTCTCTGAAATATCAACCCCTGTATATGTACGACCCAGAGAAGCCAGCGGCAACGCAATGCGGCCGGTACCCACGCCCACTTCTAGATACGCTGTCTGTGGAGTGCCCCCAGCAGCATCGTCGATTGCGCGCGCGATCTGCAGCGCGATCTCTTCGGGATAGCCACGGGTAGCATCATAAAACTGAGCTGCCTGATCAAAAGATAGGGACGGCATGCCTCTCTCCTCTTTACGTACATTAAAAGGCGCGACACGTTCTTTATAGATATAGCACTATTGCACAGGTATAGCACTCCAAAGAACGCATCGCGCCTTCTCTATCAATCAGAAGAAAACCTAACAACAAAGCGCAAGATCAAAGATCTGTTAGCAAGGCACGCGCGATCACCAGGCGCTGAATCTGATTTGTCCCCTCGTAGATCTGGGTGATCTTTGCATCGCGCATCATCCTCTCGGCAGGATATTCCTTTATATACCCATAGCCGCCGAGCACCTGGATTGCATCGTTCGTCACCTCCATAGCAGCATCAGAGGCAAACATCTTCGCCATCGCAGAATACTTCCCGAAGTTTTTCTCGCCGCGGTCAATCATCTCCGCAACGTTATAAACAAGCAAGCGAGCAGCCTCAACTTTTGTTGCCATATCGGCCAGCATAAACTGGATGCCCTGATTCTCGGCAATGGGCTTATTGAACTGGATACGCTGCTTCGAGTAGTCAACGGCGAGGTCGAGGGCTCCCTGGGCGATACCAACAGCCTGGGCAGCGATACCGGGGCGGGTGCGGTCCAGGGTCATCATGGCAGTTTTGAAACCCTCGCCCTCACGGCCCAGCAGGTTAGCGACGGGTACCTCGCAGTCCTCGAAGATCAGCTCGGCCGTTTGAGAGCCCTTGATACCCATCTTATCCTCAATGCGGCCGACAGAGAAGCCAGGGAAATCCTTCTGCACGATAAAAGCGCTGATCCCGCGCGTGCCTTTTTCAGGATCAGTCATGGCAAAGACCGAGTTCACCTGTGCCAGGCCACCGTTTGTGATGAAGCGCTTAGAGCCATTGAGGATGTATTTATCACCCTTGCGTACAGCCTTCGTCGTCATGGCGGCGGCATCAGAGCCAGAGCCGGACTCAGTCAAGCCAAAGGCGGCCAGCCACTCGCCACTTGCCAGGCGAGGAAAATATCTTTGCTTCTGTTCATCGTTGCCGGCCAGGGCAATAGGCAAGCTTCCCAGTTGCTGGACGGCGAGGATCAGGCCGGTGGTAGCGCAGCAGCGGCTAAGCTCTTCGATAGCCATCATCATAGCCAGCTCACTTGCCTCCACGCCACCGTACTGCGATGGAAAGGGCATCGCCAGGATATCCTGCTGAGCCAGCAGGTCTTTCATATCCCAGGGAAACTCCCCGCTGCGATCTATAGCAGCCGCGCGCGGAGCCACACGCTCGCGTGCAAGCTCACGAATAGCATCGATAAGCGCCTGCTCATCCTCGACAACGTGAGAAACGGCCATTGCTAACTCCTTTTATTTTCTGCTAGGCAAACCGCGATCCCTATCATATATCTTTTATAAAATTATATCATACGTAACCCATCCGGCCGTTTCGAAAGCGAGTGAGATAAACACGGAATGGCTATCCTTGAAGGTTTTTTTGTGATATAATAGTGACAGAATTAAGGGAACATTTAGAAAAGTGGGGATCGACCCACTTTTCTGCTTGCCAGAGACCTTTTTTCATTGCACTCGAAAAAATGATGTAGTTATTACCGGGCGCCAGCGGGAGGAGCATATGAGGAGCGAATTTCAAGCGGCTATCGCACAGCTAATTGCCGAGAAGGGACTACCCCGCGAAGTGGTAATGGAAACCGTAGCCACCGCCCTATTAGCAGCATACCGAAAGAGCTTCGGAGGCGGCGAAAACGTGCGCATCGAAGTTGACAAAAACGGAGAAGTGCACGTATGGGCGTCAAAACGAGTGGTAGCCCAGGTTAAAGATCAAAACGAAGAGATCTCTCTGGCAGAGGCCCAGCGTATCATCCCCAATGCAGCACTGGGACAGTTTATTGACGTTGACTCATCATTCATCTTCGCACGTATTCCTACACAGACGGCCAAGCAGGTCATACTTCAAAGGATACGTGAAGCGGAACACGAGCACCTCTACGATCAGATCAAAAACTGGGTGGGAGAGATCCGCCTGGGTACACTTACGCGCAAAGACCCCGTGCGCGGCTGGTTACTCGATTTTGACCTGGACAAAGTAGACAAAGTCGAAGGCATCATGCCTCCAAGCGAAGAGGTAGCGACTGAGAGGTACAGGGCGGGGCAGAGGATACGCGTCCTGGTCTATGATGTTCGACGCGTACAGGGCAGAATGCTACAGATCCTCGTTTCCCGCACTCACCGCGACCTTGTGCGGCGTCTGTTTGAGTCGGAGGTGCCTGAAATCTATGAAGGCACAGTCGAAATCAAAGCCATTGCACGCGAACCGGGAAGCCGGTCGAAAGTTGCGGTCGTCACCCGTCAGGAAGGGCTCGACCCGATTGGCTCATGTGTTGGAGTACGTGGCTCACGCATCAACAACATCGTACATGAGTTGAACGAAGAGAAGATCGACATTATCCAGTGGAGCGTTGATCCGGCCGCATTTGTCGCGAATGCACTTAGCCCGGTTAAGCCTCTCAAGGTTGAATTGCGCGACGAGGACCATACAGCCATCGTTACCGTGCCAGAGAAGCAATTGTCGCTCGCAATAGGGAAGGATGGCCAGAACGCGCGTTTAGCGGCAAAAATGACAGGCTGGCGTGTCGATGTCACAAAGCCGGCTGAGGGAGAGGTGTTTGAAGAGCCGGTCGATGTGGTCTCCATATCGACGGCTCCAGCATACTCACGACGCGACCGTCCATCCAGTCGCAATGACCGGGAGAGCAGTTCAAGGCGTCGCAGGTAACAGAGATGGACAGCAAAGAGTCCGGATTCGTGGGAGGATGATATGGCGAAAATGGTGAAAGCGGCAAACAAGCAACAGCCGAAGCGGCAGAAGCATCAACCATTGCGTACCTGCGTAGCCTGCCGTGACACAAAAACGAAACGCGAGCTTTTGCGAGTCGTACGCACACCCGACGGGCATGTGCTTATCGATGCCAGCGGGAAAAAGTCTGGTCGAGGAGCTTATCTGTGCGCTAAATTGTCTTGCTGGCAAAAGGCACTGAAAGAGAAGCGGCTTGAGCAGCAGTTTGAGATAGAGATAAGCGAAGAAGATCGCAAAGGACTTGAAGAATATATCGCGACATTACCACAGGATGACATCTTACCAGTGCAAGCAACGACGAAGGCAACGAACCGAAAGAGCGCGACAGCCGAAAAGTCGTAGAAAAAGGGTAAAGATAAGACAGAGTAAGATAGAGGTCATCCATCCAGATCAATATCATTCTTGCTCTGTAGTCAGAGGTGCGATGCCTACACCTCGCACTTCAGGCCTACCTGGCGCGATAAAATGATATTGCAAGGAAGCATAGAGTAAGCTATACTGAGAAGTATGTTATCCGTTATTGTCCCTATCCCAGATTGTTGGGATAGACTATTCAATACTGGCATCTGATCCATGGGTTAGATGAGGATTGAACAATGTTTCGTTTTTTCTCTACTCTTGATAGAGACACAGCCCCTCGTATACAGGGCAGTTGTAAGCGACTGTTTGCGGAGCGATCAGCTATGATTATATAACCATAGCTCTACGTCAGAGCGCGCAGACGAGATTACGCCTGGCACTGCACAAACGAGGGTCTGTCCCCTTCACCATTCTTTTGGAAGAGGGACAGACCTTTTTTATGGCTGTGAAGAGAGATTCCGCCGCCAACACTGGCGAATCATAATGATAGGAAGGGAGTCTTCTTCATGAGAGATATATCAGAACTTCCGGGTGGACCCGAGCAGGCCAAAACAACAAGTAATGCAAAGCCAAGAGCGCCTCGTCCATCACGACCAGAGAATCAAGCACCAGGCAGCCAGGAACAGGAGAATAAGAGCGCGCCTCGGCGTCGAACGGCTCCAGCAACCAATGGTGGTGACCCGGCAGTAGAAGCCGGTCAGGATGGGAGTGAACAGACAGCGCGTCCTGCCCCAGCTCAGCAGAACGTAGAGCCAGCAAACAATCGTCCGAATGGATCACAGGGGAATGGTCCTCTGCGCAATGGTCAGGGACCCATTCAACAGAGCGGGAACAACTCACCGCGCAATGGATCAGCGCCTACTCAACAGAGTGGAAACAACACCCCACGCAATGGTCAGGGACCCACGCAACAGAACGGGAACAGCCCACTCCGCAATGGATCAGCGCCGCAAGGAAATGGTCCCCTTCGCAGCGGATCAGCACCAGGTTATCGTGGCAATGGCCCAGCGAATGGACAAAGACCCTACAATAATAACAATGGTGGACGTCCCAATGGACCAGGCACCAGCACTCCAAGCAACGGAGGAAATGGTAGTCGCCCGGCAACAGCATATCGTGGAAGCACACCGAACACACAGCAGCGGCAGCAGGGGAACGGGCCGGCACCTCAACGGACGTTTAGTAGTCCGGATCGTACGCCAGGGCAGGGAACGCATAACTCATCGCAGCGTCCTGGTGGCGGCCAGCGACCTGGCGGTGGGCAGGGAAATCAGGGAAATCGATCAGGCGCAAGGCCTAATGGTAATAATAATGGACCAAGGACTCCAGAGCGCCGCACACCAGTGGTCAAAGAGAAGCCAACCGGCCCCATCTCTCTACCACCACAGATCATCGTCAAAGACCTGGTGGATATGCTATCAGTGACACCGATTGAAATCATTCGTGATCTCATCAATAAGCATGCCATTTTTGCCAGCATCAACCAGGTTGTCGACTATGAAAAAGCGGCATTAGTCGCCAAGGACCTGGGCTTTGAGCCCTCGCCGGCCGCCGCCCCAGAAGTACGCCCCGACCATCAGCTTTCAGCGAATGAAGTAATGATGGCGACGCGCAACGAAGAAAACATGGTCGTCATCCCGCCAGTCGTCACCATCATGGGACACGTTGACCATGGCAAAACGTCCTTGCTCGACACCATCCGCAAGACCAAGGTAGCAGACGGCGAAGCAGGTGGCATTACACAGCACATAGGAGCCTACCAGGTAGAGGTTAACGGGAAGAAAATCACCTTCCTGGACACTCCAGGTCACGAAGCATTCACAGCGATGCGCGCACGTGGAGCACAGGTCACACACATTGCCATCATCGTCGTGGCAGCCGACGACGGCGTTATGCCACAGACCAAAGAGGCCATCGATCATGCAAGGGCCGCCAAAGTGCCGATAATCATCGCGCTGAACAAAATTGACAAGGCAAATGCTAATCCGGACCGAGTCAAGCAGCAGCTCACAGAGATAGGGATTGTCATCGAAGAGTATGGTGGTGAGACTGTTCTTGTACCCGTTTCAGCACGCAGGGGCGAAGGCATAGACGAACTGCTGGACTACATCCTGCTTGTGGCTGAAGTTCAGGACATCAAGGCCAACCCCAATCGTCCGGCAACAGGTGTTATCATTGAAGCCAAGCTCGAAAAGAATAGTGGTGCAACAGCCACCGTCCTGGTCCAGCAAGGCACCCTCAAAATGGGTGACAATATCGTCGTCGGCTCTATGTCTGGTAAAGTACGCGCCATGTTTAACGATCGCGGCAAGCGTATCCAGAAGGCACCGCCAAGCACTCCCGTCAGTATTCTAGGATTACCAGAGGTGCCTCAGGCCGGTGACCATCTAGAAGCGACGGAAGACGAGCGAACAGCCAAGCTCATGGCGCAACGTGAACTAGAGAAGAGACGCGACGAGGCCGCGCCACTGGGCCAGGTTAGCCTGGACACCCTCTACATGCAGATGCAAGAGGGAACCGTCAAAGAGCTGGATGTCGTACTCAAGAGCGACGTGCAGGGTTCATCCGAAGCCATCAAGGGAGCTCTCTCGAAGCTGGGCGAAGAGAACATGAAAGTCCGCTTGATTCACGAAGGGATCGGCAACGTTAGCGAGACCGACGTGCACCTGGCAGGAGCATCAGGAGCCATCATCGTCGCCTTTAACGTCAAGGCAGATGGAGCCGCCCAGCGTGAGGCACAGCGCGAACACGTTGACATCCGCTACTACGAAGTCATCTATAAGCTTATAGAAGACATCCAGGCGGCACTTGTTGGCATGTTGGAGCCAACCTATCGAGAAGTCATCGATGGGCACGCAGAAGTCATCCAGATCTTTAAAGCAGGCAAAACGACTGTTATCGCAGGCAGCCGTATCACCGATGGCAAGCTCACCCGATCGTCACAAGCGAGGGTAATGAGAAAGAGCGAAAAAGTCTACGACGGCAAAGTTGGCTCGCTGCGACGCGGTAAGGATGACGTACGCGAAGTACTCACGGGCTATGAATGCGGTATCGTGCTTGAAGACTTCAACGAGTATGAAGTCGGCGATATCATCGAAGCATTCTCGCAAGAGCGAGTGGCACCAGGAGCATAGCTCTGCCACAGTCTACATAAAGTGACCGGCGTTGGGGACCCGGGACGGGCAGAAAACAGGGGGGG
>CAXTXB010000064.1:9316-15882 GCA_964247965.1 uncultured Dictyobacter sp.
TAGTAAGCGAACCGAGAGACCAGCGAGCACTCCAATCCGCTTGATCGCGGCGTGACCGCAAGGGATCGTCGCTACGCGGAGCAAGTTGGTCACATGATGTGGGCCGAGCTAATACTGTGAAAGGTTGCCTTCTGGGCGTCTTGCCCTCAAGGCAACCCTCCAGTTTTTGAAGGGAAGAGAACATGCCAAACGTCTATAGGCAAGAGAAGCTAGGCGAGCTCATCACAGTTGAACTAAGCGACCTGTTGCGCACACGGCTAAAAGATCCCCGCGTCGGCTTCGCCAGTATTACACGTGTAGACGTAAGTGGAGACCTGCGGCACGCCAAGGTATTCGTCAGCGTCATGGGCACCGCTGAGGAACAGCAAGCGACCATGAAGGGGCTTAAAAACGCTAACGGCTTTTTACGCCACGAACTGGCGGGCCGTCTCACCCTGCGCTACATGCCCGAGCTTGCGTTTAAGCTTGACACATCAATTGAAGAAGGCGCTCGTATCCTCGATCTCATCCACAAGGTCGAGCAGGAAGAACAGAGTAAACAACAGGCAAAAGAGGTTGAATGAACGAGACATTTCGCTCCAGCGTCCCATTGCTAGCCGAGCAACTTAATCCGGTACAAGTACAGCAGGCTATGGCGTTGATAGAATCGGCCAAAAGTATTGTACTGCTCGCCCATGAACATCCCGATGGAGATTGCCTGGGCTCCGCACTCGGCTTTGCCCAGATTCTACGTCGGCTTGGCAAAACGTGTGTGCCAGCATGTCCCGATCCTGTTCCGCAGGCATTTTCGTTTTTGCCTGGACAAGAAACGCTGCAGACGACGCTTGGAGACGAAAAGTTTGACCTGGTCATCGCCCTCGATGCCGGTGAGCTGTCGCGCTATGGTGCCCTCTACGAGCGGCACCGCGGCTTCCTTGATCATGCCAGCATCCTCAATATCGATCATCATATAAGCAGCACGGGTTGTGGGCAGGTCAATATCATCGAGCCCGATGCCGCCTCAACTACCGAACTGATCGTCTTATTCCAGCAACAAGCGGGCTTGCCTCTCAATACAGATGCCGCCGTTTGTCTGCTTACCGGACTAATAACCGACACAGGTTCGTTTCAGTATCCCAGCACCACGCCACGCACCATGGAAGTTGGAGCCCTGCTACTCGAAGCAGGAGCTATCGCCGAAAGCATCGTCAAACCCATCTTCCGCACACGACCACTATCCCACGTACGCTTCAACGCGGCCGCCATCAATAATATCCAGATGTCGGCGGACGGGCGCATCATGTGGTCATACGCCACAGATGAGACGCTAGCAGCGGTGGGGGCAACGCCCGACCTGGACGACAATATAGCTGGTATGTTGCGCGATATCGAAGGGGTGCAGGTGGGAGCATTTTTCAAGAGCTATGGCGACCCGACGGTAACAAGGGTTAGCCTGCGCAGCAACACACCCTACGATGTTGCAGCCATCTGCACACGGCTAGGTGGTGGCGGACACGCACGCGCAGCTGGAACCACAATCCATAAATCCCTCACAGAGGTAATACCGCTTGTCATAGCGGAGATAGAGCGAGAGGTGCAAGAGACTGACCGGCATACGGAGGATACCAGTGATGTGGAAGGAGAGAAGATTGACCGGCACGCACAGAATGTCAGCAACACGTGAGTAGAGGCAGGAAAGAAATTTTAAAATAGTGGACGGAATTCTTAATATTAACAAGGCTGTGGGCATAACCTCGCATGATGTCGTAGCCAGGGTACGCAAGACGATCAAGCAGAAACGGGTGGGACATACAGGCACGCTCGATCCAATGGCGAGCGGAGTACTTCCTATCTGCATAGGCCAGGGCACACGCGTCGCGGAATATCTCAGCGAGAGCGGCAAGGCATATCAAGCCGAGATTACCTTTGGCGTCATGACTGATACCTATGATGCGGAAGGCACCATCCTGCATACAAGCGATGCCTCCTCTCTTACACAAAGCCAGATTGAGGAAATGCTGGCAACATTTCTCGGCCTCCAAATGCAGCAGCCGCCTCGCTACTCAGCCATCAAGATACAAGGGCAGCCGGCATACAAACTCGCGCGGGCAGGAGAAGAGGTTACACTCGCGCCGCGTCCCGTTGAGATTTTCCAATTGCACATCCTTGCCTGGAACTCTCCCCGGCTGAGCCTGACAATCGAATGCAGCAAGGGCACATATATTCGTTCGCTCGCTAATGATCTAGGAAATAAATCGGGGTATGGGGCATATCTCAGTGCGCTTGTACGCACCCGCAGTGGTCCATTTTCACTGCAGGACAGCATTCTTCTGGAGCAACTGGCCGAGGCAGTCGAGCAAGGAGAGGTGGCAAAGTACTTCTTTCCAGCAGATAGTGCCTTGCAGAACTATCCAGCCTTTCACCTGGATATGGCGACAGCACAGCATGTCCTGCACGGAAATCCATTTTTCCACGAGAGCTCGGCGGAGCAAAACGCAAAAGGGCTAGCACGCATTTATGCGCCAGACGGACAATTTCTTGCTATTGCAAACTGGGATGCAGAACAGCAGAAGTGGCAACCCAGAAAAGTCCTGGCCTGAAGAGAAACAAAAGCGTCCTTATTGCTAGCACGCACTTGCTGTGGTACTATAAGCGAGGAAATAATAAGGATCGATTACCTCCAAACAAACCGACTTATAGAGGAAGGCCTCTAGCGTGACGGAATATCAAACAACACTGACAACACAAACACCTATCGTGATTACTATTGGCAACTTCGACGGCATTCATCTTGGACATCAACGCTTGCTCCACCAGGTACGAGCGATGGCACAGGAACTGGGATGCACGCCGGCGATGGTAACGTTTCTGCCCCATACACTCATGGTCGTGCGGCCGCAACTGGATATTTATTATCTGACAACGCTCAATGAGAAGCTGGCACTCGCCAGGCACTATGGGCAGGTTGCAGATAGTATTGTCATAAAGTTCACAACGGAAGTTGCAGCACTTTCAGCAGAAGAATTCATGGACAACCTTTGCACACGTTTCAACGTAAAAGGATTAGTAGTTGGTTCAGACTTCAGCCTGGGACGAAATCGTATGGGCAACGCGGAGTTTCTCGCGGATTACGGGCAGAGGCATCAGATACAGGTAGAGGCAAAGTCGCTGGAAGAGTCACAACAGGTACGAATCAGTAGTACGCGCATACGTACGCTCGTTGGCGAGGGACAGATTGCGGAAGCGAACGCATTGCTGGGGCATCCAATGGTTTTAGGAGGAAAAGTCGAGCATGGGGACGAGAGAGGCAGGCTACTTGGATTTCCTACCGCCAATGTGCGACCGGAGCCTCACAAGCTTCTTCCTGCAAATGGCGTTTACGCTGTGCGTGTAACCATACATGATGGCGAACAGAGTGACCTGGATGAAACTTCCACCGTCTATAAAGGTGTAGCCAACATCGGGGTGCGCCCAACGTTTGATGGAAAGGAGCGCCTGGTAGAAGTACATTTACTGGACGTCGACCTTACTCTCTATGACAAGTACCTGCATGTCGATATCATAGAACACTTGCGTGGAGAGCAGCGTTTCCCGAATATTGAAGCATTAAAAACACAGATTACAGCAGATGCCGAGCAGGCACGGCAGATTTTAGCAGTCAGGAGAGTGAGCAATTGAAAGCTCGCCAGAATCCACTTGCGAGATTAGAAGAATTTATGCAGCGCATCATTGAGGGTCCGTTCGCCTGGCTTTTTCCATCGCGACTGGAGCCAGTTGAAGTGGTGCGTAGACTTCAACGCGCCATGGAGGACAACACCATGCTGCAGAGCGAGGGGCGGCGACTGGCCCCAAACTCTTATGATGTCTACCTGAGTATGAAGGACCATCAGCAGCTCGCTCCCGGGCAGACTTCTCTTATCAGTGATTGGCAGAACCAGCTCATAGAGTTTGCCCGTCAGCGTCACTACACGCTTAAGACGGTGCCAATCATACGTCTGCACTCTGACACCACACTGCGAACGGGAACGATACGGGCAGAGGCAGAATTTGCCGACTCGGGCGGTGAAGGCGGCATTATGGCCACGCAAGCACTTAGCGCAGAGCAGCTAGCCCAGATACGCGCACAATTACCGGCGGATCAGGTACTACCGGGCATACCAAATAGCTCGTCAACCAACCATCCTGCTGCTCGCCCAGGCTTACCGTCAGATCCTGGTCCTGGGTATAGCAACCCAAACATACCAAACGTAGCGCCAGCGGCCGCCATGCCTGCCGCTTCGCTTACTATTCGCCTGCCACAGGCAGGACAACAGAATTATCGCATAGAAAAACCTATTATTAATATTGGTCGCCAACTCAGTAATGATATTATCGTTGAAGACAAACGGGTCTCACGCTATCATGCACAAATTAAATATCAGCCAGATGGTCAATTTGTCATCTTTGATCTTGGCAGCACAAACGGAATTACAATAAATGCTACGCCCCATATGCGCCAACATACACTGCGCAATGGTGACCGTTTCACCATAGGCAGTTATGATTTTTACTTCGAGAGGAGATGATATCTCTGCCTTATGCAATTACCAGTATTCTTACTCATACTACGGCTCTTATTCATCGTTCTCCTCTACCTTTTTCTTATGCAAGTCGTTATTGCAATTACGCGTGATCTCAAGAAGGTTGCAACGACCGAGGACGTTCCCAGCAGAGGAAATCCAGTCTTTGGGCATCTGGTCGTGGTCGATAGTGGCCCAAGTGTGGTTGTGCAGCCAGGCACACGCTTTGACCTGGCACCACAAACCACCATTGGTCGAGGACCGACCAACACGATACAAATTGGAGACAATTTCATTTCGTCCGAACACACACGGTTATGGCTTCGCAACGGTGTCTGGTATGTACAGGATGCAGGCAGCGTCAATGGTACGTTTGTTAATCAGCAGATGGCACGCGAGGCGATAGCGACGAACATCGGCGATATTATACGCGTTGGATATATTCAATTTAAATTGACACAATAAGAGGTTTTCTCGATGGCACAGATAGCAAGTCGTCCCCAGTCTTTCATCCGGCGTTATCGCTGGCAAGAATTGAGCCTATTGATCATACCGTTTCTGATCCTCCTTTTGGAGATGACTCAGTTACTCCTGGCCAACCTGGACCCGAACTCACCGCTGAATATAAGAAATTTACCCCTGCTGGATGGACTTACACCCATCTTTGGCCTCATTGCGGCACTTCTGGCCACAAATGTGGTACTCAGCATTTTTTTCCGCAAGGCTGACCAGGTCTTGCTTCCGCTGGTTGGCCTGCTAAGTGGACTGGGAGTCTTGATGATGACCAGGCTGGGACCGGATATCCCGCCTCCGACCGGCCCAATTACTAATATGGGGTCGCGGCAATTGGGTTGGGTGCTCGTCGGCCTGGCTATTTGCATCGGGACAATGTTCTTATTACGGAATACGAGCTGGCTATCGCGCTACAAATATACGTGGATACTTTTCTGCTTCGCCGTGCTCTTACCTAGCTTGATTAAGGGTGCGCTGACATTCAAGAGCGCAAGCTCCACGCCGACACGCGACATACTAAATCTGGGACCGCTAAGCCTGCAACCATCAGAATTTTTGAAGATTGGGCTTGTCATCTTCTTCGCAGGTTACCTCAATGATAACCGAGATATGCTTGCTCAGGGGTATTTCCGCCTGGGAAGGTTCAAGCTTCCACCGCTGAGACAACTTGGACCCCTTGTGCTCATGCTTGGCGTTGCACTCATGATCTTCCTTGTTGTTCGCGAGCTAGGGCTGGCAATGCTTATCTATAGCCTGTTTCTCTGCATGACGTATCTCGCCACAGGTAAAATGACGTACGTCCTTGTCAGCCTGGCAATCTTCGCAGTACTTGCTTTTATCGGATACACTTTGCTTAACTATGTGCAAAGTCGCTTCGCCGTTGTAGGCTTTAATGCCGTCGATTGGCAGCACTGGACGCCAAAAGATGAGACGTTCGTCCAGGGTGCGGGTCTGCAGATCATTCAGGGGTTGATAGCACTCTCTAGCGGTGGGATTATAGGAGCAGGACTTGGATTGGGTAGTTCGGCTAGATTTGTGCCAGTGGCAGACGCGGATATGGTCTTTACGTCCTTTGGCGAGGAGATAGGACTGGTGGGGCTATTTGCCATCATCGGCATCTATATGCTCCTCATTCACCGGGGCTTCCGTATCGCGGCTGAAGCGACAGATCCATTTAATAAGCTCCTGGCGGCCGGTCTCACATCAGTTTTTGCCATTCAGACATTAATTATCAGTGCAGGAAACCTCAAACTTATGCCGTTAACAGGAATTCCACTGCCGTTTCTGAGCAATGGTGGTAATTCTATTCTGGCAAATTTCATTATCGTTGGTATTCTCCTGCGTATCTCGCATAATACAGCGGTAGAACGCGAAGGTCCATTCTAAAAGAGTGCGTCGAAAGCCTACCGCCGCCGCCTTCTCGTGCCTTTGGCGCTCATCCCGTTTTTATATACCTGTTTTTCTACACTTTTCGGGCTCAGCCCGAAAAGTGTAGAAAAACAGGTATATAAAAAC
>CAXTXB010000065.1:0-15875 GCA_964247965.1 uncultured Dictyobacter sp.
AAGGAATAAAAACACATGTATCGAGTAGCAAAGCTGCGAGAATACCGAAGAAGGAAGTTTAACACATTGAAAGAATCGCAGAAAACATACGGTAATATGTTGAATAACAGCAGTTAATATGATGTATGAGGAGACGATATTTATGCAAGAGAAAGCAAAGATTCAATCTATTCCTGTGAAAGTTTATCGTACGGCCGAGCGTCTGATGGTCGCAGCTCCCATGCCCGGCCTGGAACCAGAAAATATTATTGTCACTGTCTCTGCTTCTGGTCAGCTCGTGCTTGAAGGTGAGCTGCGCGGCACTTTAAAAGGTGCTTCAGATAAAGAGCTACTGATTGATGAATGGAGCGTAGGCGGCTACTATCGCAAGCTAGAGTTACCAGATACCGTCGATGGCGAACATGCAAATGTAAACTATGGTAATGGCGTTCTCGTCATTGCATTTCCTCTTAGTGAACAAGGCACCGCTGCAACTCTAATGCTCGACAAAACTGGCGTGGATCGCGGAGTGCATGCCGGCAACTCCGGTCATAATTAGCAAATAAACTACCTGAATTAGTGGCACGGTACAAAAAGATTGACACTCATGCATAATTTTTTTAACTTTCAAGCATAAGTGTTAATCTTTTTTCTTGCTGCAATCCATACATTTTGCCAATATACTTTGAACGAGCTTATCAAGAAGTCATTAGGATGGCTCTTGCTGAGTTCTAAAGTGCAAAACGCACTGTTTTGGCGTACAATCAAGTTATATAGTTTCTAATCTCTTCGAAAAAGGGAAATGGAACGGGCATGATGTGGGTCAGAGCAGTACGTTGGACTATGTGCCTCGCATCGGGAAGCGCAATGATGTCTGTTAGCTCAATAGTAAAGGAGCACTCTATGCAAACCCTTCTTGGTCTTGATCTTGGTACTACCGGTGTGAAAGCGGCCCTTTTCGCTGCGGAGGATGGACGTGTCGTCGCAGATGCTTTTTTTGAATATCCTCTCTTTCATCCACATCCTGGTTGGGCGGAGCAGAATCCTTCCGATTGGTGGCAGGCGACAGTCGCAGCCATCCGCAGCTGCCTTTCGAAAGGCCAGCAGCTAGGAGCGCAAGCTGCTGATGTACGTGGTGTAGGCCTCTCCGGTCAGATGCATGGTGTTGTTCTACTTGACGAGTCGCAACAGGTTTTGAGACCGTGTATTATCTGGGCGGATCAACGTAGTGAGGTGCAATCGCGCTGGATTACCGAACGTGTAGGAGCAAGTAAACTAATCGAATACGTGAGCAATCCTGCGCTCACCGGTTTTTCCGCACCCAAACTACTCTGGGTGCGCGATAACGAGCCCGAAATATTTGCCAGAGCACGCACCATGCTCCTACCGAAAGACTATATCCGCTACCTTCTGACTGGCGTCCAGGCTATGGAAATTTCGGACGCCGCTGGCACCTGTCTTTTAGATATAAAACATGGTCAATGGTCGCAAGAAGTGCTCAATGCCCTGGATTTGTCGCCTTCTCTGCTGCCTCCAGTTGTCCCTGCTGATGCCACCAGCGGTAAGATTACGCGTGAGGTTGCGGCTCAAACGGGGTTGGTAGAGGGCACACCAGTAGCTGGCGGTGGCGCTGATAATGCGTGTGGAGCGGTCGGCAACGGTGTGGTTGAGGAAGGCATAGGCCTTGTCTCAGTTGGTACGAGCGGTATTGTGCTTGTATACTCGGAAACGCCACAGGTAGATACGTCTGGACCAGTGCCACGCGTACATACATTTAATCATGCAGCGCCGAATGCCTGGTATCTTATGGGAGTGACGCAGGGGGCAGGGCTCTCAATGCGTTGGATGCGGGATAACATTGGGTTACCTGAGAGTGCAATCGAACGTTGGTCTGGCGTCGATGCCTATGATACATTAGCGAAAGAGGCGGAGAAAGCACCTCCTGGTTGCGAGGGCCTGGTTTTCTTGCCCTATATGCAAGGAGAGCGTTCTCCTCACCTGGACCCCTATGCACGCGGTGGCTGGATTGGATTAACCGCCAGTCATACACGTCAACATTTAATACGCTCAGTAATGGAGGGCGTTGCCTTTAGCTTAAAAGATTGCTACTTGATCATCAAGGAGCAAGGCTTGAAGCTAGACCAGGTACGTGCAACGGGTGGAGGCGCGAAAAGCGTGCTCTGGCGGCAGATCATCGCCGATGTCCTTGGCGTGGAACTCGCCGTTACCAATGCATCTGAAGGGCCTGCGTTTGGAGCTGCTTTGCTTGCCGGCGTCGCTAGCGGTGTCTATACTTCAGTACAAGAGGCGTGCGCACAGACTATTCGTATAACCACACGCACCAAGCCGCGTCCCGAGGTAGCCTCTGCCTACGCTCAAGCGTACGAGATCTATACCGCCCTTTATCCTGCGCTGAAGCCAATCACGAGTCGTCCTCTTTAAAAAAAGAAAGAACAGAAGAAAAAGTTTCCTTACTGTTTCTACCTCTTGTATATGTGGTGTCTATATGTGGTGTCCAACTTGAAAATGGACACCGCTATTCTTATTCACGAATGTTCAATTGAAGTGCCTTTCGTTTTGTATATTATATATATAATAGTATCTGTCTGTAACAGAAAAAGTTTTTGACCCGTACTACCTATAGATTGCTCAAAGGCAAAGCGAAGAGAACCCGATCCATGTTTAAAGGTGGAGATTAAAGGAGTCTAGTTCTGTGGCTGCATTTTATCGGAAGTAACGAAAACTACTTTCTGTACTGCTAGCCAGGACTTAAATCTGATACAATAATAGTACGTTATAACGGTTCTTCTTTATCTCTGACAGATCGTGTATAATTCCATCCAGCATTATCTATATGACTTCTCTACGCAAAGGACGCGCATGGTGAAAGACGAATTACTAGGCAAACAACTAGGCAGTTATCGACTTGTGAAAATATTGGGCCACGGGGCGTTTGGCAGCGTCTATCTGGGGAAACACTTCCTGCTGGAACATAAACCGCCGGTCGCGATCAAAATATTAAATACAACACTGAATACGCAAGAAGAAGTAGACCGTTTCTTTCAAGAGGCTGTCCTTCTTGATGAGTTGACACATCCAAACATTTTACCAATAACTGACGCAAATTTGTACGAAGACTATCCTTTTTTTGTGACCGAGTACGCACCGGGCGGTTCTTTGCGTGATGTTTTAGATCAACTTGGTGAAGTGCCGATGCAATTGGAAGATGCGGTCCATCTGCTGAGCCAGATTGGCGCAGGGCTGCAGCACGCTCACGATCTGGATGTTGTGCATAGAGACCTGAAGCCAGCTAATATATTATTCAATGCACATGGGGATGCACTACTGGCAGACTTTGGTATTGCACTTCAAATAGAGAACACTCGTCGTGTTGACGAAATTGGTACGCCCCCCTATATGGCTCCTGAGCAGTTCAAGGGGCAGGTGAGCAAGAAGAGCGATCAGTATGCACTTGGTTGTATCGCCTACGAACTGCTTACCGGGCAGCCACTTTTTACAGCAGAGGACCCATATACCATGGGCTACAAGCATATCTACGAACAACCCATTGATCCAGCCGATCTCAATCCTGATATTCCTCCAGCTGTTGATGATGTCATTCTCAGGGCCCTTGCTAAAAATCGTGATGATCGTTATCCAAGTGTTGCAGACTTTATACTCGCCTTACAAAATGCTGCTGGTATGGTAATAGAACCACCTGCTACTGAAGAACCAGTAGAGGATTATCAGGTTCAGGAACATCACACCACTTCTGCTATCGATACATATCCTCTTGGTTCAGGCATCGATCCGCATAATGTTGTTCCACATATTAAAAGAGCTACTCGCTTTTCCGACGCGCATCATCCGCAGCCAGAGCTCTCGTCTGCGTCTTCGCCCTATCAGCAGTCCGAAGTGATCGCAACTGGTTCATCGTTGGTCTCTGCCTGGTCCATAACAGCAGGCATTGATCATACCTACTATTCGGAACCGGCAGCGGTGGATGGCGTCGTTTATGCAGGTACCTATACTACATCTGATAGAAACGCAGGTGAATATCATCAGATGCGTGCATTAGATGCCCTTACAGGTAAAATAATCTGGGCCTTTGATGCAGACTATAGTATCTATGATGCCCCGCTTGTAGTAGCGGGTGATCTCTACTTTAGCTCAGGCGACATCAATAAACATGGAAAAGTCTATGCGTTGGATGCATTGACGGGTCAAATGCGCTGGTCTTTCGAGACCGAGGAATATCTTAAAGCGACTCCTACACTGGTCGAAGGTGTTGTCTACGCACATTCTCAGCACGGTGTAACCGCATTAACTGCAACTGCAGGACATAAACTCTGGGCTGTCTCTTTAAAAGCTCCACTTTCCAATCGACCAATGATTACAAATGGCGTTGTCTATCTGGGCACTGAGCTTGGAAACTGCTATGCGCTAGATGCAGGAACCGGAAAGAAGCTGGTAACATTCACCGATGTAGGCGAGGTACAGGCAGCCATAACGACCCAGGATTGTGTAATCTGCATTTGTTTCTACGATGGTGAACTCTACGCCCTTGATATGACCACCGGAGATCTGCGCTGGTCCGTGCAGATAGACAAGCACGTATCTGGTGGATTAGCTGTTAGCAACGGTATAGCCTATATCGGCTCTCATGGTGGTTTCGTTGGGGATTCAGCACACACAAAGCTCTCAGCAATCGACATTGCCACCGGTCGGCTGCTCTGGGTCGTCCATATCAGGCATGAAATTGAATCTCCCCCTGTCATCGCTGATGGTTTTGTGTATGTAAGTACATTCGGACGCGAACTTTACGGCATCGATATTCAGCAGGGCAAGCTGCGCTTTACAACCGGCGTAGGAAGAGGAAGAATCAATCGCCCCTCTGTAGAGAACGGCATAATTTTTGTAAGTACCGGCGAGATGCACGCTTTGTACTTGAACTGATAGAGCCAAGTCTAGTTATTGCACATGTTTTTCACTAAAGTGTAACCGCTACACCTCGTTTGTTGGGTAGACCCCGAAGAGTGTGATAGCGGTTATATTTTTTATGCAGAGAAAAGTGATGAAATAATAGGTTTCCTATTGGAACTGCTGTATAAAGAATTGCGTGTATATATTATAAAGGATCAGTGGCATGACCTGAAATTATTTTTGTAGAAGGATGAACATCTATGAAGCAGTCGTCTCCTCGCCGTGAGCGCAACACGCAGGATTATGGCTATCCCTCACTTGACATGATAGCGTTATCAGCAAAGGCCCTCGAAGTAGCCCATCGCCTGACCGAACAATATGGTGTCTCCTCGTGGTCAAAGAAAGATCCGATGAGTATGCTCGTAGATATCCTTCTGTCTCATCGAACAAAGGACGCGCAGACGGCGGCTGCATACGACAGTCTTCTACAACGTTTTGGCTCCTGGGAAGCAGTGCGGGATGCACCCACAAATGAAGTACAAGACGCCATTGCCAATGTCAACTGGCCTGAAGTCAAAGCTCCGCGTCTACAAGCCATCATGCGCCGAATTACTGAAGAGCGTGGCGAACTAAACCTGAATTTCCTTTGTGAACTCCCCGTTGAAGAGAGTGCTGCCTGGCTGAACCGCCTGGAGGGTGTAGGCCCGAAAACTACTGCCTGTGTGCTCCTCTTTACCTGCCAACAGCCAATATTACCTGTTGATGTACATGTTCATAGAGTGAGTGGACGCCTGGGACTAATTGGAAAGAAGGTTACCGCAGATAATGCTCACTCTCTTTTACAAGTTTTATTACCCAAAGATGCTCGCACTATTTATAACTTCCATAAAGGCTTGCTCCGCCACGGCCAGCGCATCTGCGTTTTCGAACGTCCACAGTGTAGTCGTTGCGCCATCACCGATCTCTGTGATTACTACAAAACAGTGGTGAAACCACAATAATTTTCCTATTGCGATCGGATCTTGCAGCAATTTGGGTCTCGTTTTGTCAACCCTTATCCCTTGGATGTGGCATTCTCTGTGAAACTGTGTTAAGATTTCTTAGATTAAAGACATGGAAGGTACATCCGCTACCATATTTCCTAAACAAGGAGAAATCTAGTTGGCAACTCATGAGAGAAGATATGTAATTATAGGCAACGGTGTGGCAGGCACAACGGCAGCGGAGACGTTGCGCAAGAATGACCCCAATTGCAGCATTCATTTGTTCACGAATGAACGCTACCCCCTTTACAATCGTGTGTCGCTGCCGCGCTTTTTGCAGGGCGTGATTGTTGAGCAAAAGGTGATGATCCGCGATTTCGCGTGGCATGAGCAGCGCAACATTGAGTTGATCACCGAGCTCCTGGTGACGAATGTAAACACAGAGGAGCGTGTTGTGGTGGCCGAAGATGGCAGGCAATTCCCCTATGATGCTTTACTGATTGCGACTGGCGGCTGGGCCAATCCTCTACAGGTACCCGGTGCTCGGGATACACAGCATGTGTACAACTTTGTGACACTCGACGATACGAAGACGATCATTGAGAGAATGCTTGAATCGCGTACCGCGCTGGCCTATGGTGGCAGCTTTATCGCTTATGAGTTGTGCGACGGTTTTGCAATGCGCAAGCTCAACACGACCTGGATCATGCGCGGCCCATACTGGCTGCGGAACTCGCTGGATCATGAAGGCGGCGAAGTGGTCGATAATATAGCTAAGAAGTTTGGTGTGGATGTTATTCACGGCGACGAAATCGATTCGATTGTGCCTACAAACGGTGTGCCTGGTTATGTCAAGACGAAGAAGGGGCGTGAGATTCAAGCCGATATGATAGGTGTCGGTCTAGGCATCACTCTAAATACACAGATCTTGGAGGGCACTCCTATTGAGGTCGATGGCGGTGTTGTTGTAAATGAGTATCTGGAGTCGAACGTCACGGGCGTATTTGCGGCGGGGGATATTGCTAATTTCTTCGACACCACGGTGAACCATCACCATACCATGGGTACCTGGGACAATGCGATGGCACACGGACGCATTGCCGCCGCTAATATGGCGGGAGGGCGTCAGCCCTATGTTGATGTGCCTACATATACAAGTCCGCTTTTTGATGTCAATATTGCAGTTGTTGGAAGTGCGGAGTCGAACAATCCTGAGCTAGAGACGATAGCTCACCGTGAGCCAGGAGAAAAGGGCAACGAGAATTACCGCCGGCTCTTTTTCCGCGATAATAAATTGGTAGGCGTGCTTATGATCGGAAGCCCCAAAGGACGCAAGAAATTGGTAGAGATCGTGAAGAATCAACAGACTTTGGAGACTGCGTCTGAGCGCGAAGCTTTGCTAACCTTGAGATAACAAACGTTGAAGTATGCTTGACGGATGGCTGTTAGGGCCTTCCGTCAACCTTTATATGCTATATAGCGTCTATGTTCTTGACTATTGGGTGATTTTAAGCTACCGTAGAAAACGTTAAATGCTAAAATAGTAGGAGATGCTTTGTGGCAACGTTTTGTTCTCAATGTGGGGAAGAATTACCGCGAGATGGCGTGCAATTCTGCAATAATTGTGGAGCGAGGCAAGCTACTCGTCTCGCTAGTTCTCTTTCATCTACTGGTACAGACAACAATTCCTTGTCAGGTGTGATGCCGCCAGCAAATGTTCAATCACAGAGCTTGATAGAGGGCGCATCTCCTCCGCTTCCTTCTCGTATGCAGGCGGTTTCAGATATCGAAGAGTTGCCTATGTGGATGCACAACTTACAGCGTGATCCGCGTAATGAGCAAGCGATAAAAGATAAAAAGCAGCCAGTTTCTCAGGAGCAAGAGGTAAAATCTCAGGATGTACTGGTAAGAAATGAGCAGCAGGAACATTTGGTTCAGCAACAACCGGAGCCAGCGATCCATACGACGGTGATGGAGCGTCCTGCTCAATCACACGCTAGTTCTGAACAAATGGATTTCCCTGCGGTTCCGTCAACTCCACAATCTTTTTCTCCGGTGCTGCATGTAAAAGTATGGAGTGAAGCAAATATTTCGCAGCCTGGATTGAAAGAAGATGTTGTACGACAGGAAGATATTAAGCCCGTCTCTTTAGAGAGCAAGGCACCTATGCAAGCAAGTGTGCAAGAAGGGCATGCTGTAGAGGATCTACCAACGCACCTGATGGAAGCGATCGCGCAGCCAGCACAAACGAACCTTTCGATTGATGATATTCCGACCAACCCATTGCATGCTTTCCCAGGCGAACGGCTACAATCTAATCCTGGACAAAACGCCCAGTCTCAGCCCGAGCAAGTTCCATCCGACGTTGCTGACGTCTCAGATGTAAATACTGTATATCTAAAGGCACAACAGCAAAGCCATACTCCCCCTCCGCCCTCTGCACTATCAAAGAGCGATCACTCGGCTGCACCAACACATACTCCTGCCTTAACAACACGCGGCAGGAAGCGCTTGCCGCTTGTCATTGGCTCAGCAACTGTTTTGCTTTTACTCGCCCTGGCGCTAGGTAGTTGGATTATAATGTTACAACCTTTTCGTGTTTCGCCTGTAACTGATACTCAACAAAGTTTTATAGATGCAAAGTTAGGTGTGTCTTTACGCTATCCTAACGGATGGAAGACCCCTCAGGTTGATTATGGCAAACAAATTATTACATTGCAAGACGGCAGCGATACTGCTCAGATAAACATGTATATCGCGAGTGCATCCGCCGACTCGCCCGAAAGCTACTTACAAAAGCAGGCGGCGCGGCTTGGGATAAACAACCCGAAGCCAGGTACGCCCTCGTCCTTTGCAGATTCTTCCTGGCAGAGTATTCAGGGGGACGCGCAAGTACGAGGCGCGGAATACACGTATGGTTTATTTACTACACTTCGCAACAAGCATTTTTATACTCTAACTCAACTAGCTCCACGTACTACATACTCCGATGAGGAGAAACTTGTTTTTGCACCTACACGTCTATCATTGCACTTTTTATAAAACGAAGTACTTCATTGAGCTGGATGTTCGTCTGTGATACGTTCTAGAGCTGGATCGGTGTTAGATTGAAGGGCAAAGAGTGTCGCTGCCTGCTCGTCTGTAATACTTTCTATTTCTTTGTCATCTGGTAGCGTAAATTCTGCGAGGTGATAGAGAAAGCGCTGCTCAACTTCGTCACAGCCAAGATAGAGAAAGAGCGGCAAGAGAGAACTGCTATCAAGTATGTTCTCTCCACGCAGGGCGCGTGCGAGAATTGGAAGAGGAATATCAACATCCTGGGCTATCTTGCTAAGAGAAAGCACCTGACCAGTCTGCTGCTTATGACGTATAGAGGAGCGATTGATAATGGCTTGCAACGCCTGACTGAATTTGAGTGCGTGCTTCATATAATGTTATTTCCTTGTCAGAGGTTGACCGTCTACGTGCGCTGTATAAGCGATTGTAAAGGTGATTGTGTCACAGTGATGCGTTTGATAAATATAAAACGAAGCAAGCTATGATGCTGTAACACAGGAAGTGAGAGGGCAGTGAGAATTGAACTGGACAAATCAGGATATCAGAAGCTATAATTGACACGGTTTTGTGAGACAAGTTCGTGGTTTGTGATATGTGTTTTTCATGTGTACCCCGTATCTGTACAAATATTTCTATAGAAGAACGGATATGGATGCATATAAATCATCGATAGTGGGAGAAAGGAGTGCGCTGCATGATGGCTGCTGCGCATAAATAAAAGAACCTGATGGAAGATATTCATTTTGAGCGTCATTTTCGGACGCCGTACTCAGAAGGTTACTATATTATGCAGGGCAACAACCTGCAAAGTAATAACCGCCTTGGTACAGTTGATATTCACTTTACGACCACTGCAGTACATGGAACACTCATTCTGGAGCGTGAATTGGAGGAGACAGATCTTACCAAACTCATCGAGCAAATCGATGAAGATCTGGTACTTTCAGCGGATATGCCGCGCGATGATTTTCTCGTCAGCGTCTATGTTGGCAAGGATGTGGGTTTCTACAGTGATGAGTATTTTGCTGAAGAGAATAATGACGCGATTGATTTTGACACTGAGGATGAGTAGGTGCTCAAGCTCAAATAGCGCTTGATTCTTTTTGTACTCTATGCTTTTTTACATATTTCAGGCAGAGTCTGAAATATGTAAAAAAGCATAGAGTACAAAAAGAAGTGTCTTAGTCTTCTAATAAACCTCGCCTCATCGCATATTTTACCAGTTCTGCTCGGCTATGCAGATTAAGCTTATCCATGATATGAGTTCGGTGCGTATCAACCGTTTTGGGACTGATAATCAATCTTTCTGCGATCTGATTATTTGTATTTCCCTCCGCGACTAGCTTGAGAATCTCTCGTTCGCGTTCTGTCAGGCTACTGTAGCTATCTCTTTCTTCTCCTGTGCGCACACGTTGTAGATAATCACCAACGACAACAGATTGAGCTGTCGGTGAGAGATAGAACTGTCCACTTTTTATGACATGAAGTGCGGTAATGAGCTCGGTATCGGCAGCTTCTTTGAGCATATAACCAGATGCACCAGCACGTAGCGCCTGGAAGACATACTCATCGTGTTCATGCATGGTTAATACCAGTATTCTGACATCAGGGAGCAAGCGCTTGATTTGCCGTGTGGCCTCGATGCCATTGATATCAGGCATTGTGATGTCCATAAGCACGATGTCGGGTTGAAGCCTTTGTGCCTCTTGTATAGCCTGGCGGCCATCCTGCGCCTCTCCAACGACTTCCATATCTGGTTGTGCGTTTAGCATCATTTTTAAGCCAGCACGCAAGATGGTATGGTCATCAGCTAATAAAATCCGTATTTTCATCCAAAATGCAGCGTTCACCTCGGTGTACGGGTGGGAGGGAACACTGCTCTCCTTTCAATTAACGAGGTCGCAGCTACTTATCTTAACGTTTCTTGTGAAGTCGTGCCCTTCAATTCAGAAGTGGCGAGGTGACTAGTGCTTCAGCTGGCGGAGTGTGCTGTTGAATGGGTATATGTGCACAGACCGTCGTTCCTTTGCCTGGTCTTGCATCGATAGTAAGCGTACCATCGAGTAAGTGAGCTCGTTCATACATACCGACCAGCCCCCAACCTCGCTCCTGACCAATGTCAGGCTTTTTTTGTAACTCTTCGGCGTCAAAGCCTGTCCCATCATCACTAATCGTTGCGTCAATGGCTTGATCGCTTTCTTTGAGTGTTACATTCACTTTATGAGCATGGGCGTGTCGTGCGACATTGGTAAGTGCTTCCTGCACAATCCTATAGAGGACGGTTTCTAGCTCGGATGACAGGCGTTCTTTCGGCCCCGTTGCGTGAAAGTCGACCTCAAGCGAAAATTTTTGTTGATACTCTTTAATGTACCAGCGTAGTGCAGGGAGAAGTCCCAGGTCATCAAGAGCACTGGGACGAAGGTCGATGCTCAGGCTACGAATGGCACGAAGCGTCTGATGTGCCAGCTGGCGCGTCTCTGCGATGCGTTCTCGTGCCTCTGGTGAAGTGATCGACTCTTCGAGTAGTGCCAGGCTGATCAGTAATGATGTAAGCACCTGTGAGGTTTCGTCATGTAACTCGCGGGCAATCCGTTTACGCTCTTCTTCCTGTGCATTGATAATCTGTGCTGAGCGATGACGATTCGCGTCGTCGATAGCCTCAAGCATCATATTAAAGGTTCGGGCGAGTTGATCTGCTTCAGGGTCGAACCCGGTTAAAGGAGCACGCAGCGAGCGTTCACCTGCCTGCACCCGGTTCATTACCTTCCCTAAATCAAGCAAAGGCCGAAAAGCAATCTGCAGCAGGACAAAGTTGAGCCCAATGCTAGCTAACCAGCCGACAGTGACAAAGATGACAAGTGCAGTTGGCGCATAGGATATACTATTGAGATTGGTCGCCAGATAGGTTCCTACCGTCGCACCGATGAAGATAATCAAGCTGTTGGCAATGAGTACTCGATAGAATACGGGCATGCCAAGTATTGGTCGGAGGAGCTTATTTCTTTGCACGACGTCTCTATAATTTGTGTCAGAATAAGTCATTGTAATATTCTCTTTGCAAACATATCTCATCTTCTTAATTTCAACTGTAATTGTATCGGTTATTCTCATAGACGTCAAACTGTGAAGTTGAGGGGAATGTAGGAGTCTCATGCTAGAAGCCGGTTCGTGTTTTGAGGACAACAGAGATTTTAAGACTATGAAATCAGGTACGGCGCACAAAAAAATCAGGTGTCTACCTGATGTCTCCTTGCGCAAGTGGAGTTATCTTAGATTTACATGCTTAATGAGAAATGAGTGCTTTATGGTACAACAATCGTTCCCTCTTCCACTTAGCCGGTACAATCCATTATAATCTATAGTAAAGAGGGCAAGAGTTCTAAAATTATCTCTATAAAGGGATGATCTGCCGGTTACATTCGTGTGGAGGGGTACCAGAGCACAGGCTCTTATGTTATAATCAGCGGACATTCTAAAGAACTTTTGCAATAGTATTTTTCTGACTAGGTTAAGCCCTTGAAGTCTTGATCCTTTTGAGGAGGCACAGTGAGCTCTACGAATAAAAGCTTACTCGACGTGGCAACGCAGAAGATCGTCGAGAGCCAGCTATGGCGTTCTATCTTCCGCCACGGCTACCCTGACACTCCATTGAACCAGTCCTTGGTGATGATGGGAAATGTATTTTTGCATCTTCATCCCGTCAAAGTAAGCCGTCAGGCAATGAAGATTACTTACACATGGTGTATGGGCGGCATTTCATTTTTCTTGTTTTTGCTGCTGACAATTACTGGCGTGTTTCTCATGTTCTATTATATTCCTGATACGCAGGTTGCTTACCAGAATATTGATCAATTGAGTAGCGCTGTCTCATTCGGCCATCTTGTGCGTAACATGCATCGTTGGGCGGCCCACTTGATGGTGGTTTCGGTCACGTTACATATGATTCGCGTGTTCTATCATGGAGCTTATAAGCCACCACGCGAGTTCAACTGGGTGGTTGGTGTACTCCTATTCTTTGTGACATTGTTCTTGAGTTTCACCGGCTATCTGCTCCCCTGGGATCAGATTGCAATCTGGGCTATTACTGTTGGTACAAATCTTGCTCCCTACACCCCATTGCTTGGTAACGCCGTATACAAAGTATTGGTGGGTGGTGGTGCCGTCAGCCAGGCTACGTTGATCCGTTTCTATGTTGGTCACGTGATCTTACTTCCGTTAGCCGGCGCAATTCTGATGGCAGTTCACTTCTGGCGTATTCGTAAGGATGGCGGCGAGGCTGGTCCTCCACCTCCCTCTCGTCGTGAATTGGAATCTCGTACTGTAGATCGTTCCCTGGCTGCTACTCCCCAGCCTTAATAAGTTGGGAATTGGCACAATCTGTCAGGCCACAATGAGAGGATATGTCTATGTCGATTGAACAGAAAGAACCTAGAGTACAGACCCAGTCGGCGGCAACGCAGCGACGTTATCGTACTCTGGCAGTTGTGAAGCAGGAAGCGATTACTCGTGTTGAGAAGCCGCTTGAGGATTCCGTTTTTGTATGGCCACACTTGCTGGTCCGTGAGTTCTTTGCCGCGACAGCAGTAATGGTCATGGTGACCCTGCTCTCGATTGTCATTGATGCTCCTTTGCAAGATCCTGCTAACCCGAACTTGACGCCGAACCCTGCAAAGGCCCCCTGGTACTTCCTGGGTCTGCAAGAGCTATTGCACTACTTCCCGCCGACAAGCGCTGGTGTACTTGTGCCAGGCTTTACACTTGCGGCCCTTGCTGCTCTACCCTACCTTGATCGCAATCCAAGCCGCGCGTATTCTGATCGCAAGGTTGCTATTGTGACGTTTACCATGTTCCTGGTGTTCTGGGCGGTCATTACATTGGCCGGTAGTTTCTTCCGCGGACCAGGCTGGCTGTGGGTATGGCCCTGGGATCATGTCTACTTTGATCTGTAGGCGTTAAAAAGAGGATAACTATGGGTATTGATACACCACCAATTACACCGCAACAATATGAGGTGCTGCACGGCGGCGGGGCGGAAGCGGCGGAGATTGCCAAGCAGCGCCTCTCCCGGCGCAGTTTTCTGCGCCGATCGATGCTAGCTGTTTGGGGCGTTTCCGCGACCTCTGCTGTGGCAGGGGCGCTCTACATGCTCTATCCTAACCTGTCTGGCGGCTTCGGCTCTGTACAGACGGTTGGTAAAGTCAGTGAGTTCAAGGCTGCGAAGCCAGCCGATTTCAAGCTTGAGCTTGCGGGCGTCTATCATCGCCCGGTTGCTAGAGCCTATATTATGCATCTGGATGCAAGCACGCAGTTTTTGCTGAAAGATGGGCTGCTCCAAAGTCAGTTATCTTCGGAAAATTTTGTGAAGGATAAGGATGGGTCATACTGGATCTCGCTTTATCAAAAATGCGTGCATCTGGGTTGCACCGTCCCCTTTAGAGATAACTGCCTGAGCTTTAAGTGCCCCTGCCATGGTTCTCACTATAACGTCACCGGCGAATATCTAGACGGTCCAGCTCCAAGAAGCCTTGATCGTTTCCAGATGAGTATCCAGGGCGACAATGTAGTGGTGAATACTGGTCTCATCAACAATACGGTTGCGCACCCGGATTCTACAACACGCTTGATCGCTATACCTTCAGTGGCGTGTACTGCTTAGATGGGCTTGCGATTTTGACTTTGATAAATATACGTTGTATAGGAAAAAGAAATGTATAACGTGCCACTGTCTCTGAAGGTGACTTGCGAGTATCTTGAGAGACAGTGTGCTGTTGAGAAGAAAACTACGTTGATGATATAGCCTGTATGCACCTGCTGCAAAGCGGAGGCTGTCAGGATGTACATCAAAAGGTTGTGTATTATGATGAATTTTGGACAAGCTGCTGTAGGCATTATTTTGCTGCTGGTCGTCGTAGGTGGCTTGCTGTACATATTCTATTCGCGCACAAATGCGGTCGAAAAGACGGGCTACGGCTCACTTATTATGCTTGCCGTTATCTCTCTGGCTATTCCGGTCTTTTGGATTGCTGAGGGCGGGAATCAGGTATCTGCACAGAAAGAACAATTTGCAACCTCGGTACAGCGCGGGGTGACAGCCTATGCTCAGTACTGTACAGCTCAATGCTATGCCATTGTTAATAACAAGGTCGTCAACCCTGTTTATAATGGGTATACGATGGACTACTTTAAGACGGTTAGTGATGACGAGGTGAGGCGCATAATCGCGGGCGGCGTCTATAATCCAAAGGCGACGTATCAGCCACCGAACGCAAATGCGATTCCGAAAAGCGATCAATATGGTGGAGCACTACTGAGTAACGATGTCGATTATCTGTTTGCTCTTATTCGTTCGACGGATGCAAAGTATATTAAGGATAACGGCTATACTGCCCACAATGGCTTTGATGACCTTCCTGCCTATCTTCAGGCAAATAATACGACCGCTTATGATACAGCTGTCTCTCTGGGCAAATTTGGGCAGTTCGGGCAACCTGTAGACAAATCGAGTCAGAAAGCTATCACTATCGATATTGTTGATCCAGGTCAGGAAGGCTCCAGTTGTCAGAGTCAAAATGGCTGTTTTACGCCTATCAATCTTCAGGTGAAGGTTGGTACTGTAATTACGTGGGTGAACAAGTCGAAGCTTGGTCATACTGTAACTGCGATTGTTGGACAAAATACTTCAACCCCTACGGCTAATCCGAATGTGTTCGATTCAGCACATGGAAGCTCTGCTAAATTGATCAACACGGGCGAGAAGTTTACGTATACGGTGACCAAAGCGGCGTATAGCGCTGATACGGAGAACCATCGTGTGTTCTACTATTGTCGTATCCATCCAGATATGCTGGCCCAGTTGACAATAGTTCCTTAACGTATCTTCATTGCATCTCAATCAAAAGAGATGCAATGACGGTTTCTAAACTGTTCGCTCGT
>CAXTXB010000066.1:0-2624 GCA_964247965.1 uncultured Dictyobacter sp.
AAGAAAATATCTATAGTTGAATACGTTCTGATGGAGAGTTGATAACATAGGGAGAAGAAAGGGAAGGGGAGCTAGTACTTTACGGTATTCTTATTAATTCAAGCATTGTAAAAGTATTCGCATAGAAGAAAATAATAGGAGCGATAAGGGGAAACATAGTAGTAGATATTAAATATCTGCAAGACTTCGCTCTGCAAGTGGCAGCGTGAACCAGAAGGTCGAGCCCGCTCCTGAAGTGCTTTTCACTCCTACTTTACCACGGTGTTGCTCAACGATTGTTCGACTAATGTAGAGGCCCAAACCCAGGCCTACCTCACTTCCATTGAGGACTGTTGTGCCTGGCACACGGTAATAGCGTTCCCAGATGCGCTTATGCTCGTGAGTAGGGATGCCTGCTCCTTCGTCGCGCACCTGGACGTGTGCGAGCGAACCATCTTCGTGGAGCGACACATAGATTGTCTTCCCGAGCTCTGAATACTTATGAGCGTTTGAGAGATATTGATACAATACCTGTTTGATACGGTTCGCATCAGCCATAACAAGAATGGCTTTATTAGGAGGCAGATCCACTTTAATAGTTCGTTCCTCTGGCAAGCTATGGGTGCTTTGTAATGCTTCCTTGATAAGAATATCAAGTTCACAAAGTTCAAATAAGAGATCCATAGTATTAGCAGAAATGCGCGAGCTTTCCAATAAACTGTTGACAAGGCGTGTCAAACGATTGAGCTGCTGATCAGCCCTATCAAGGAGTTCGCGTGTTTCTGTCAGAAGGTGTTGCATGTCGTCTGGTTGTGTTGTCGTAGTACTTTTCAACCGCCGTCCTACCAACTGAATGTTCCCTTTTATACTCGTAAGAGGCGTTTTGATGTCATGGCTGATAACACTTAAGAACTCATTCATGCGTGACTGTGACTCCTGACGTGCAATTGCCCGCATCTGTGCTTCCGTTTGTTTACGTATCAGGATTTCTCCACCAAAGAGGACCAACACAAGTTTTATACACGCCTTGAAGACATTCCATGCAAATTTTATCAATTTAAATGTTACCTTGCTCATAGCTATCACCAAAGTTTACGGATAGACAGGATGTAAAAGGAAAGAAACACAAGGTTAAATGTTCAACCTGGTATCACTTATGGTACGTATGGCGATGTAGATAAGATGACAGGCGTGTAAGGCTGATCCAGGCCACAATTTTTTTGTAACCATTGAATCTGTAGGTGCTGCCACATAGCATAGAGGATATGTGCAACATTTTGGCTTCTGTATCGTGTAAAGCATAGATGATATAGAAGTGGCATCAATCCAATTGATCTAAAGGACAGAGAACGTCTGTGTTACAAGAAGAAACGAAAAGAGATCAGGAACACTTCACTGATGTTGCTCCATCTCTATTAGCAGCCCAGGAAGCTGGGCTGCGTTATGTTACTGATACAGTACCAGGTATACGGCGCGAGCGTGTTGACGAGCACTTCAGCTATAGCCAGCCAGATGGAAAAATAATTGATGACGAAAAAGTTTTAGGGCGAATTCATGCGTTAGGTATCCCCCCGGCCTGGAACGATGTTTGGATCTGCACAAACCCACATGGACATATTCAGGCTACAGGGCGTGATGCAAAAGGGCGTAAACAATATCGCTATCATACTGAATGGCGCAAAATTCGTGATGAGACGAAATACGATCGCATGCTCCTTTTTGGCAAAGCCCTGCCCACTATTCGTGTGCGGGTTGAGCATGACCTTGCTTTAAGAGGTCTACCGCGTGAAAAGGTCCTTGCAACCCTTGTACGCCTACTTGACACGACCTCAATACGGATCGGGAATGAAGAATACGCGCGCGAAAATGGTTCCTTTGGATTAACAACAATGCACGATGAGCATGTGCAGGTAGCAGGTGCCACGCTCCATTTTCACTTTCGGGGAAAGAGTGGCAAAGAGCACGCAATTGACGTACGAGATCCGCAGCTTGCCCGGATTATAAAAAAGTGCCTTGACCTTCCCGGTCAAGAATTGTTTCAGTACGTAGGAGAGAACCAGCAGATACATCTCGTTGAGTCATCTGATGTCAATCAGTATCTCAGACAAATCAGTAATCAAGACTTTACTGCCAAAGACTTTCGTACCTGGGCCGGCACCGTTATTGCAACCTGCTCGCTGCAAGACTTTGGCGAGTACGAAACGCAGACACAAGCGAAGAAGAATGTTGTGCATGCTATCGAGGCTGCTGCACATCATCTGGGCAATACACCAGCTATCTGCCGTAAAAGCTACGTTCATCCTGAAGTTATCGATGCTTATCTGCATGGATCTTTGCTTGCCGCACTTAAGCAGGGAAGCAAACAGTCTATCGTAGATACCCTCGACCACTTACGCCCAGAAGAGGTCGCAGTCCTTGCCTTTCTACAATCATAAGCATTCAGAGCATTCGTTTATAGACACTGTGTACACAACATCGTGATGAACAGTACAAAAGATCCTAGAGGGCACTTCAAGGTATTTTTTTCTTGGGGAAAACGTGGTAAGCTAATTAGGGGTGATATACCACAACAGTAGTAGAAATCAGTATATCATGATAGCTTTTAAAAGGAATATGGCGACAATTGGACGTGGGTATGGCGATCT
>CAXTXB010000066.1:2634-7962 GCA_964247965.1 uncultured Dictyobacter sp.
GGCTTCCTGGCCTGGCTCTTATGGCTCGGAGTGCATATCTTTTTCTTAATTAGTTTCCATAATCGCTTCCTGGTGATGTTCCAGTCGATCCGAAGATTTACTGCTTTTCAACGTGGGGCTCGCTTGATCGCATTCGAGAAGAATACTCCGCTCTCTAAAGTGAGGGAAGAAGAGCTGGTTAAAAGCTAGTGCTCTCTCTTTTTCGTTTGTAGAGTGTCTCGATCTGTGAGAAATTTATACTTGAGGTAAAGGGATGCGAGAGTTACAGACAAAGTTTCCTAGAGGTAAGGTCGTACGCGATCGCTATATTGTCGAGGAACTGCTCGGGCAAGGTGGATTTGGCGCGGTATACCGTGTGAGAGATAAGCGCGTAAAGGGTAATGTCTTTGCTCTCAAGGAAATATCATATCCCAACAGAAGCCAGCGGGAAAGTTTTGCATTTGAGGGTGAGATTCTCAGACGCCTGGACCACTACGCCCTTCCTCGTGTCTATCGTGTGTTTGAGGACGTGAAGAACAATCGCCTCTGTATGTTGATGGATTATATTGAGGGACCAAACCTGGAGCGGCTGCGTCTACAGCAACCTGAAAAACGTTTCCCTTTATCTCAAGTTTTACATATGATGGCCCCTATTATTGATGCGGCCATCTATCTCCATGCGCAGCAACCACCTATTATTCATCGTGATATTAAGCCTTCAAATATTATCGTGCCTACATCAGGCGAAAATGCGTTTCTAGTTGACTTTGGCATTGCGAAAGAATTTGACCAGGACTCAACCACGACTGCTGTACGGCATTGCTCCCCAGGCTATGGAGCTCCTGAGCAGTATATGAGTGGAACAAGCACACAGACCGACATCTATGGTCTTGCTGCGACATTATATACGCTCCTGACAGGTGAGGTTCCAATTGATTCACTTTACAGGATTACTCGTTTAAGTGGCAAACGACCTGATCCTTTAGAGCCAGCGAATATGGTGGTTCCCACAATACCTGTCCCTATTGCCGAGGCTTTACAGAAGGCGATGGCGGTAAATAGCAATGATCGCTTCGCAACCGTTGAAGAAATGTGGGAAATCTTACGTTCGTACCTGATTGAAGAGCCAAAAACTGATCCTGGAGTTGAACAGATTAAGCTATCTGATGATGCTCTCCAACGTGATGTTGCAAGTATTCTTACATCTTTTTCTGCATTAGCACCCGACACTCCAATTGCTTTTTATCCTGTTCATATGCCGCAGACCTCTGAAATGCGGTCATTTATTGATAAAAGTAAAAAGCCGCACATGTTGCTCTATAGTCTGTTGACTTTTATACTGTTTACCTTTGTGCTTGGCGGCGCGTTTCTCTCCACTAGTTGGCCAGAGGCAAAGTCTGCTAATAGTGTGATACACCATGTGTCGGCGACTCCATCTGTGCAGTCGGTGAGGATACAAATTACTTCGGCAGAACCTACCGCGACAGCACCTGTCCTAAAAGAGGTAACACCTGATCCTGTGTTAGTACCCACTGCATCCTTCCCACTACTCGCTGCTGGTTACGGTGGCTCGATTCACAATACGCCAGCGGCTGTCGACTCCAGTATGACTATCACACAAGTGAAGCAATCTAAAGGGAATATATCTGGCTCACTTTCTTTGGGCCCGGGGCTGCTTGGAAATGGAAGTTTCAGCGGGACGGTTACAGAGGATAAGAAATTGCAATTTCTCGTTCCCAGTTATAGCGGCCTCTTACCGCTCTTCTTCCAGGGGCAGATCCTGGCCAATGGAACTATGTCTGGTACCTATTGTAGCTACGAGAATGGGCAATGCAATTTTGGCGGTGGTGGGTACGGAACCTGGCAGATTGCTCCCTTGTCTTTTGCCTCTAAGCAGTCAACCCATCCCAATTCTACCTATGGTTTGGGTTAATGAGTAGAGAGGACGAAACAATGAGCTTCAGTGGAGTATATCTCTGCTACAGTGAAACTTCATCCCTTTGAGAGCCGTAGACTTATGTGTATCTACTTCAACAACAACGTCAGCAAACTGAATATAACCAATGGGAACTGGCTTTTGCTTGCCCGCAGAGTAATAATTTTTTTCTTTATAGTGGGCTTATGAGGTATAAATGTGCAACACGTGCAAACAACGCTATCAAATGGAAATATTGTGCAGGAGCGCTATGTCGTAGAAGAACTGCTCGGCAAAGGGGGCTTTGGGGCTGTTTATCTTGTACGAGATCAGCGCGTAAAAGGGAATAAGTTTGCTCTTAAAGAGGTCATTGATCCGAGTAAAAAAGAGCGCGTACGTTTTACTTTTGAAGGCGAAGTATTGAAACGTTTGGATCACCCTGCGCTTCCACGTGTCTATCGCGCATTTGATGATGACAAGAACTATCGCGCCTATATCTTAATGGACTATATTGAGGGTCCAAACTTAGAAACTTTGCGGCAAATGCAACCTGAAAGGCGCTTCCCTGTAGTGGAGGTTATGCGCTTCATAGAACCAATTTTTGGTGCCCTGAGCTATCTGCACAAGCAGCGACCTCCCATTGTACATCGCGATATCAAGCCTGCTAATATTATCATGCCTCCTACTGATGCAGGTGCTGTTCTGGTAGATTTTGGGATTGCGAAAGAGTTTGATGAAGAAGGCACAACAACCGCTGTTCGTCGCTGTTCACCTGGGTATGGAGCACCTGAACAATATGATAGAGGGACGAATCTGCGTACTGATATTTACGGTCTGGGTGCTACACTCTATGCGCTTTTGACCGGTGTAATTCCAACTGATGCATTGTATCGCCTGACACAACTAGGTAGCAAACACGTAGACCCACTGGAACCTGTCTCAAAGCTTGCACCCAATGTTCCGCAACATGTTTCGGATGCTATTATTCGTGCTATGTCGATTGGTAGTAACGAACGCTTTGAAAGTGTTGAGACCTTCTGGCAGGCATTACAGGCCAGCCCAACGCAGGACATCGTACCGGTGCCGATAGTTAAGCCCGTAGCTGCATCTGTATATATGCATAATACTACTCCTATGACGCCTCCATTAGAGCGAAAAACAACGCCTCCATTGGAGACAGAAACGATAACGCAACAGTTTAGAGACAAGAAAAGACGGCGCTTATTTGTGCCTGTATTGGCATTTATTGCGTTCCTTGCTTTAGCTGTAGGACTGATAGCCGGCAATAATCTTTTGTCGGCGGGTGCATCTCTTCATGTGCCTGCGGCGCGGCCCACGTCAAAGCCTGTTTCTGCTCCCGCGACTCATCAACCTTCTATAACACCTACAGTGATTACATCTCCTGTTGCAACACCGATAACTCAGCCAACCACTCCTGTAGCGCCAGCGTCTCAGCCGACAACTCCTGCTGGACCGGCTTCACAACCTGCTCCGGTCGGCTATCCACAGTTGTTTAACTATTATGGTGGCACGATTAGCGATAAGTACACGAGTCCGGCAACCGGGGCGTCGATAACCCTATCTCAATTGCAGCAGAGTGGTTCCACGATTAATGGCCGTTTTGCTGTTGGGTCTGGGCTTCTAGCTGGTAACACTTTCTCTGGCTTTGTGACAAGCGACAAGAAGATTGAGTTTACCGTTCCTGGCTATGCTGGCCTGCCTGCTCTTCTCTTTAATGGGCAAATCCAATCCGATGGAAGCCTGTTAGGTACGTACTGTAGCATCAATACGAGTGGGCAATGTGACAAGAACATTGGTGGCTGGGGCGATTGGAACGCCAGCCCACCCGGATATCCAAGTTCTTTAGCGCCAGATACAAATAGCGTAGCGCTTCGAGACGCAAAAAATCCATTTTAGGAAAATATGTAGTTATTGTATGGCTATCCCTCAGTCTGTATTTGTGATATACTCCAATGCGCCACAATGAAACTAGATTTTTGAGCTGCGCTCTATATTGGGGATAAACATGTTATACGATCACACAAAACTTTTTGTAAAGGCTGGTAGTGGGGGCGACGGCTCTATGCATTTCCACCGGGGGAAATTTGCCCCATTTGGAGGGCCAGATGGTGGAGATGGCGGCAGAGGTGGAAGCATCTACTTTGAAGCCACAAATAGCTTAAACACACTTATCGATTATCGCTACCGGCAACAGTTTAAAGCTGAACCGGGCGGGGCTGGTGCAGGGCAGAAGATGCATGGAGCAAAGGGAGAGGACGTTACTCTGCAAGTACCTTGCGGTACCATTATTCGTGACGGCGACACTGGAGGAGTTATTGCGGACCTTATTGAGCCCGGGCAGACGGTAATGGTTGCGCGCGGCGGGCGCGGTGGCCTGGGTAACGTTCACTTTGCGACTGCAACCCATCAGACTCCCAAGGAGGCACAGAAGGGCGAGCCGGGCGAGGAACGCTGGATACTGCTGGAATTGCGCCTGATCGCCGATGTCGGCCTGGTCGGCTATCCAAACGCAGGAAAGTCTACGCTTCTTTCAGTTGTAACCGCGGCACATCCCAAGATTGCTGATTATCCCTTTACCACGCTGGCACCGAACCTGGGCGTAGTAGAGGTCGGTCAACCACGCAGTGGAGATGGCTACAGCTTTGTGCTGGCCGATATTCCTGGTTTGATAGAAGGAGCAGCTCAGGGTGTCGGACTTGGTCACGAGTTCCTGCGTCATATTCGTCGGACGCGCCTGCTCGTGCATGTGTTGGATGGTGCAGCAATTGATCGCGATCCCTGGCATGACTTTGAGACCATTAATCATGAATTGCGCGCATATGATGTTCACCTGGAGCAGCGCCCGCAAATCGTTGTGTTGAATAAAATGGATGTGCCCCAGGCACAAGAAAGCTGGCCCGAACTCAAGGCTAAAGCCGAGGCTGCTGGTTACCCTGTTTTCGCTATCTCAGCAGCATCACACGAAGGCGTTGATGAACTGATGGCATTCACCTCTCGTCGCCTTCAAGAGATTCAACGCGAAGAGGCTGAGCATGCTGCATCCCAGGTCGTTTTAAATGGGCAGGACGAGGATAACACGGTTTTGCGTCCACAGGCAGATGATGCATTTACCATTACTAAAGAAGATGGCGTCTTCGTCGTACGTGGGAAACGTGTCTCTCGTATGGTCAGTATGACCAATCAGGAGAGCGAGGAAGGCATGGATCGGATGCAGGTGATGCTTCAAAAGATGGGCGTTACAAAAGCACTAGAAGAAGCTGGCGTAACTGTTGGGGATACGGTCCGTTTCGGCAAAGTCGAGTTATATTGGGGAGAGTAATAGCTTTCTTGCACCCTTTAGAGACTGTTTGATCCCCATTATCTCAACCTTCTCGCTCTTTGACTTGTCGCCCTTCGCCGCTCTTTACAAGTAC
>CAXTXB010000066.1:7972-9920 GCA_964247965.1 uncultured Dictyobacter sp.
AAAAAAAAAAAAAAATTAAAAAATAAAAAAAAACTAACACAATTATTTTAACTCGGCGGCGAAGGCATACAATTATAATCTGTTTGTAAGGAGGTAAAAAACTCATTTGTAATGCTTGTTTGCTTGCGGTGCGTTATCGATATGGTAGCGCGTCTACTTTTTTGTCCCTCCTGTTTTGCAAGAATTATGGTATAATGGCATCGGAAGCTGTTGTGTGAAGCACTTGTGTGACAAGTACCGGGCCTAATGCGATTGAATGTGAGAGAAGCAAACCCATGGGCGAAACAGTAAATATATCATTTCACACTTGTGATAATAATTCATACGAGGTGTGGATACGAGATAGCTGGTCGGGATATACGACAAGTGGCAGATTTGTTCCTCCATATACAGGGAAACGGATGAGTGCGCTGCAAAAAAAGCTGGAAAGCTCGGAAAGCAGTGACCAAGAGCTACGCGAAATTGGTTGTCATCTGTTTGAGGCTTTGTGTGGCTCAGATGTTTCAACTTCAATTAGCAAAAACGCACCTAAACAATCGGTGCAAGCCGTCCTGCAAAATGTGATTCAGCGTACGTTGAAGCGTCGTGGTACCGTCGCCCTGTCCCTTGTTTTTGGCCCTGGTTGCGATGAATTTATACGCTATCCCTGGGAGCTTTTGCATAACGGAGATCACGACTTAATTATTTCTGGTATTTTCACATTGAGTCGTTCCCTCCAGCGCTCTGATGCATCAGTCGGACGCCAGTTACCTGTCCAACCTCCCCTGCGTATCCTGTATATCGGGTCTTCTCCCAGAGATTGTGCTCCTCTTGAGACCGAACAGAGCTTTCAAGCAATGGAGCAGGCATTAATACCCCTGATTGAGGCCGGACAAGTCTTTTTAGATCGTCTCGAACCGCCAACTTTTAGTCATCTGGTGCGTTACTTCACTTCCTATGGTGGAGTTAATGTGTTAGATGACAATGACACCATCGCTCCCTGCTGTGTGGTCCATTTTGATGGACATGGGGCTTATGGTCGTCTCTGCCCTAAAGAGGATTGCGGGACAATGAATGGGTCAGCCGCAAAGCGTTGTAGTGAATGTGGAGCATCACTTAGCCGGGTGAATCCGCAGACCTATCTATGCTTTTGTGATGAAAACGGCTTAAACTGTTTTGTTGACGCACAATCACTTCGTCGTCTATTAGTGAGCAGCGATATCTGTCTCGCGGTGTTCGCTGCCTGCGAGACAGCGCTGATAACAACCTCTACCAAGGCAAAGCAACAGAAAAATACTATTGATGCGACGCTAGCAACCGCGCTAGTAACAGGCCAGGTGCCGGCTGTTGTTGCTATGCCATTCTCTCTACAAGATGATCTAAGCCCGACCTTCATGTATCATTTCTACGAATCATTGGTGAGTGGACGAACGCTTGAAGAGGCCCTTGCGCGCGCTCGTCAAGCAATGCTCTCGACACATCAAAGAAGCTGGTTTATCCCTGTCCTCTATCGGCTCGTTGCTGAGGGTGAAGAGGGACCCGTTGCACTTATCGCAGGACCAGACGTCTCGAATGATCATTCACATCCCCTCGCACATCTTGGACCTCCGTCTACGTTCGTTGGGCGTCTGACAGAGCTGCGAGATCTGGATATACTCCTTACGACTGCCGCAACCGGGCAACAGAAGGCAGATGTGTCTGGATGGTTACGTATGCGCGCTGGTTGTCGCCGTATTGCTTTGACTGGCTATACAGGGATGGGGAAAAGTGCCCTGGCATATGAAGCGATACGCCGCAATTGGGATAAATTTCCAGGTGGTATTATTGGTATCTCTCTGCGCGATGGCAAATCGTTCAGTGAGGCCCTGGTCGAAATGATCCGTCGTTTGCATATACGAAACATTGCGACTACAGATGTGAAGCACCGCGCAAACCATGTTCAAACTACATTTCGTTCTCTGGTTGGTCG
>CAXTXB010000066.1:9930-13557 GCA_964247965.1 uncultured Dictyobacter sp.
AGTTTTGAGGAAGTAAAAGATCATACCGAGCTAGAAGCCTGGCTGCAATTTATTTGTTCGCTACCTCAGGAAGTTACAGTCATCGTTACGTCACGCTCGAATCCAGAACATATGGCTGTTGCTGGAAGCCCACATTGTCGTTGGTACGAATATTCAGTTGGGAAAATGACGGATGCAGATTTGCTTAGCCTGTTCATGGAGCTGGCTGCTACAAGCGGTTTGGATCAGCGCATTCAGCTTGAACATACAAAGCAGCAGGCGATACTCCGTGAAATCTGTACACTACTGGACGGCTATCCTTTGGGTGCAGAACTTATCTTCGGGACGACGCGTACCATTGATGGGCAAGTCTATACTGCAGCAGCAGCAACGCGTTCGCTAGAAGAGGTACGCGATGAGCTGCGCAAAACGCCCCTGCCAGGGATACTGGCCGTATTGGATGTTTCTTATCGTCGCCTGACTCCTCCTGCGCGTCTCTTATTATCCTATCTAGCCGCCTTTAAACTGCCTTTTACCCATGGGCAGATCGATATGCTGGTGAAGCCTGAAAAGTTGGCTGTCGCTCCCGAGATGCTTGCGGTCTCTGACGAGATCGCCCAACTTGTGAAAAGGGTGGTGGAGACTGAAGAGGTCGCGCCCTCTGTGACCTTGGCAGAGCAGTGGCGTGCGGCACGAGATGAACTGGTCAAAGCATCGTTTATGCAATTTGTTGATGGCCGTCTCTACTCTATTCATTCGCAAACGCGCCACTTTGCCCTTGCGCGTCTCCCACTCGAAGAGCAACGACGCATCCATCGCGTTGTTGCAAGCTACTACTGTAACCTGCCAGAGCCGCATGCGGATGAATGGTTTGAGGCTTTCGAACATTTAGAGACAGCTGCGGAACCGCGAGATTTACAGGAAGCTATACGTGTTGCCATTCGTGCTGCCTATGCTCTTGAAGGTAGCAGCTATGCTCGCGAGTTACAGATTATACTACGCCGTGCCTCTGGTTATACTTTACGTCTGGATGATACAACTGGAGAAGCTGAGATCCAATGTCGTCTAGGTGCTATTCTGCGTTTGATGGGGCAGTATGCGGAAGCTGAATTTTGTCTAAAAAGCAGCGTATCGATGCACCGTCAGAGGAATGAACATGAGCTTAGTGGCTGGGCGCTCTATGAGTTAGCGGTTTTGTGTTGTGAGATCGGCGATTTTCAGCAAGCAGAGCTTCATGCACAGGAAGCCCAGGCCCTCTTCCAAGAGATGCATTCGGCTAAGGGTGATGCCTATATAAGTGGAATATTGGGTCAGATAAGCCATGGGCGGGCTAAGTATTATGATGCGCAGGAGCACTTGAACCGTGCGTTAACTAGCTTCGTAAATCTGCGTGATCGGGCTGGGCAAGCTCTAACGCTAGGCAATCAAGGAAGAGTACATAAAGCTCTCTGTGAACATGAGAAAGCGCTGTACAAGTATGAAGAGGCGCTACATCTTTTAGATGAGTTAAAGCGACCAGTAGATCAAGCCTGGATACATGTGTATAAGAGCGTGGTATATGTGCAGCAGGGAAAACTGGACCAGGCTATGCTGATTTGTAATGAGATATTGACGCAGTTCCAACAGTTAGGTATACAACGTGGCGAGGCCTGGGTTGCACGCGTTATGGGTGATGCTTCCTTGAAGAAGCAGGACCTGGTTTCTGCCCGCAGCTACTACAATCGAGCTTCCGAGCTGTTCAGCTCTGTTGGAGACTTTGTAGATCAGGCAACGGTGTTTAATGCCCTTGGACAGGTTTCTCTAACAGAGAATGAGGCATTGGATGCCAAAGGATATTTCGAAAAAGCATACGACATTGCGGATAGGCATGGGGCAAAGCATATTGAGGCATACGCCCTGCGCGGCTCAGGTGATATAGCAGTCGCCCTTCAACAGTTTGAAGATGCTGAACAATTCTATCAAGATGCTCTGACCATCTTTCTAGATATTAACACCTGCGCGGAAGGTGCGTTACTACTGTATCACCTGGGAGTGCTCTACGAATCTAAACAGATGGACCAAAAGGCGCTGGATACCTGGGTGAAGGCGCTCCCCCTTGAGTGCTACCTGGAAGAACCAATGCGATCGGACCTGCGAAGAAAAGTAGAGCATTTGAAGCAACATGATGGTTAGGTGCATGCATCCCTACAATGCGCGTATCGTAGGCCGTGCGACAAGCAGGTAGAGCGAATAAATACCAACGATAGAGGCGCAGATCACCACAGTTACAGGGCCACCGGCCAGGGCAATCAAACTGCTGGCTGGAAAATCGCCAAGGGGACGAACGCCCATAATACAAAGCGTATTCAGACTCATGATACGACCACGCATATAAGCTGGAACCCTTGTTTGCATTAATGTAACCGTTGAGGAACCCACGCCGTTTTGACCGATGCCTAAGACGATCAGCATGAGCATCGAGAGCCAGAAATTCTTGCTGATCCCAAACATGATCAGCGCTACTGCCCAGATAAGAAACGAGACTAAAAGCAAGAGGCCTTTCCGCTTGAAGTCGCCCAGCGATGCTACGAGCAACGCGCCCAAGATGACGCCCAGGCCTGAGGCAGAGAAAAGCAAGCCAAGTTGAAAGGGTTGGAGGTGAAGAATCCGTGTTGCAAAAATCGGCAAGATCAACGAGGTCGATGGACCAAAGAATAGCAAGGCTGCATATCCTGATAGTACCCATGGAAGCGCTAAATCTTTTCCCACAAATCTCAATGATTCACGAATAGACTCAAGCATTGGCCCTCGACGATCTGTGCTCTGTTGGGCCGCTTCACGCGGAACTTTTAGAATATAGAGTACAAACAGGACTCCAAGAAAGCTAATTGCATTAAGGAAGAAATTCCCCGCGTATCCCACCAGGTCTCCTCCAACGCCAATGCGTGGACCTGCAGTGCTAAAGAACGCCAGGGTAATCGCTCCAATAGTCGGACCGATAAAAGCGGCACCATTAAAAACCACCGATTGTAATGTAATAGCATTCATCAGGTCCTCACGCGGCACGAGTATAGGAACTAGCGAAGATCGCGCTGGCTGATCAAAGCTCAGAACTGTACCAGAACAGAATGCTAGCAAGACAATCATCCAAACCTGAATAACACCTGTAATAGTGAGCAGGCCAAGTATAAAGGCAAGTATCATCGAGAGACTTTGCGTAATCAACAAGAAACGCCGCTTATCTGACCGATCAGCAATGCTGCCACCAATAAAGGCAAATAAGAAGAACGACGCCGCTTGCGCTAATGAAACGACGCCTAGAGCAATTGGTGAATTATGGGTAATTTTAAGTACAAGGAGACTCTGAGATACTATTTGAAGCCAGGTCCCAACGGATGAGACCACCAAACTGATCCATAGCAGCCTGAAATTGCGATAGCGCAAGGCGCGGAACGTTTGTATCCCTTTTCGAGGTACCTTTGTCTCAGAGGATTGTTGTGGTACAGGAGTTGTAGACATCTGCAGGTTATCCTATCGTTGTCAGTAAATTAAATCCATTTTACTCATTATGTCAGAGGATGTTTGAATCAGACAAGGTGGGTAGCTAATTATAGGTTATCCCGAACTTTTTTTAAAAAAATTAGAAACGGTTTTTTTTGTTGTGTTTTT
>CAXTXB010000066.1:13567-15874 GCA_964247965.1 uncultured Dictyobacter sp.
GTAAAAAAGCATGGAAAACACGATGGTCATCATTTTTCAAAAGTTCGGGATAACCTATACCAGTCAAAGCATAAATATACTGGAGGAAGTGAAGAAATCACTTTTGGAATGGTCGCAGGATGCGATACAGCCAATTCCAGCGTGGAGTGAGCAGGTTACCTGATGCTTCGAGAGGATCAAGGGTAATAGCTTGTTGCAAAGCATCGTGTGTGGAATGCTTATGTCTATTTGTTGAAACGAGCTCTACTTCGTCACTTTTCTGAATGGCAGGAGGCAAATGATCATCCTCGCCTGTACCATCTTGTGGAGGGCGCGAAGAATCGCCTGGCGTTTTTCTTGCCTCTCCTGTCTCTTCGCTACTTACCGGTTCATAAGGATTAGGTAGATCGGCAGGAGGAAGGTTGCCTTCTAAAATCGGCTCCTCCTGCTGACGCAGAATCTGATCACGACGCATTGGTTGCGTCTCTTGCTTTTCTAGAGCCAGGCGGTTGTCCACTTCTGTAAGCAAATGAGCGATTTCAGGTCGAAGCAGGCGATTGCGCTCGGGGATACGTGTCCATTGAGCGTGGGCTGCGGGATAGTAACCTGCGCGGTAGCAATATAAACCGAGCATTGAGCGAGCATCGAAGATAGTCATGCGCTGCCAGAGTGTGAGTTCCTCGGCGGGTGTCTCAATAACATCCTCACTCGCCTCGATTATTTCAACGAGATGATAGAGCTGAATGCGCATAATGCGAAAGGGATAGCCATAGTACAGAGCTAGCCTGCGACGCCGTCTCTGTTCGGCTGGATGCTTCCCCACAAAGTAACTTTTAGACCAGGAGCCACTTGACCAGACCAGGACTGCAAGCAGCACAATAAGGAAGCGTCCGACATAGCGTTGCCAGGGAAACGGCACGAAATCAACCATAACGCCTAGAGATGCGAAGCAAGCACCCAGCGCCCACGCGCCATAAACCAGGCGGCGGCGGTCCCAACCTAACAGATCGAAATGATGATGAAGTGGAGTGGCAAGAAAAGGCAAGGGAAACTCAGTATGAGGAATAAAATCATGACGGCTCGCGAAGCGCAATACTCTTAAATGCTTGCGAAAGAAACGTGTGAGAAGACGAGCCTGAATCAGCGCTGATAATCCCTCCAGGACAAAAGCTCCACCGATCATAAGTAGAAGCAGCTCATTGCGCGAAAATATAGCCGTAATAGCCAGGATACCGCCAAGGCCGAGTGCGCCACAGTCACCCATAATGATTTTTGCTCGTCGATGAGCTTTTCCGCGCCGTGCCGACCATGACGAAGGCCAGTTCCAGGGAAGATATCCAAGCACTGCCCCCGCACCCAGCAGTGCCAGCACTTCCAACACAACGCCGTTTGGCTGTTCACCGATGATGCCTGCCACGACAATGCCCATCCCAAGAGATGCACTGAATACCAGGCCTCCCGCGAGGCCATCGAGGCCATCACTAAAGTCGACAGAGATTGATGTAAGGCTCCCAATAAAGCCTGTCATAAGCATTAAAAAGATCAACCAGCCATAATAGGCAACAGGACTCCCGGTTACGGAACAAAGCTCCGATGTACCTGCGATGGGTGTTGGGCAAAGAAACGAACTTAGTACAGGCAGATCTTTCCAAAAGCTGTAAGAAACCTGACCACTTTTAGGCAGCAGAAAAAAGTAGAGTGCCGCTGCCACAGCACCCACAAGGAAGACACCAGAGAATTTCACAATTTCTGATATTCCTTCCTTACTATAAACCTTGCGCCAATCGTCGAGGAAGCCTACAAGTGCATAACCCAGAGTCGTACCCAGGCCTATCAGAAGGAGTATCCACTGATCCCGGCTAAGGTTTAGAAGATAGCCAGCTCCAATGCCAGTTCCAATAATGGCAATAATGAAAGCAGGACCTCCAACAAGCGGGAGCTCAATTGTCTTGACCTCGCGTCCATTAGCTGATAGATCGTGTCGATGTACACCAGGCTTATGTTCACCACTGCGAAACCTGGGAAAAAGCGTTTGAGCGATCCGACAGAGGAAAAAACTTACAGCCGCGCAGATAAGTAGAATTAATACTAGTACTCCTGGTAACCAGGGTGAATTTAAATTCATAGATACTCCCAAGTCGGAATGATGGACTGGACGCTCCACTTCTCAGGAATGGATAGATATGATAGAGAGACGCTTATAATGCATATTCTTGATAAAGAGTTTTTCACGTTGCTAGCGACCTGCTTGCCGTAATTTTTCACGTGCCACTTGTCTATCATCCCAGGGTAACTTTTCTCTTCCCATAATAATACTTTGTTCATGTC
>CAXTXB010000067.1:0-2163 GCA_964247965.1 uncultured Dictyobacter sp.
ATAGTGCGCAGTTCCGAATGACGCCCTTCATCGAGGCGAGGCACAGAATTGAGCAGACCGATAGTGTACGGATGGCGGGGATTTGCAAACAGCTCAGCGGTTGGTGCCTCTTCAATCACCTTCCCGGCATACATCACCAGAACGCGATCAGCCAGGCCCGCGACCACACCCAGATCGTGAGTAATAATAATCAGCGAGGTCCCAAATTCATTACAAACCGAGCTAATCAGCTCCAATATTTGCGCCTGCACCGTCACATCCAGCGCCGTCGTAGGCTCATCAGCAATCAAAAGCTTTGGATTACAGGCCAGGGCAATCGCAATCATCACGCGCTGACGCATACCACCACTAAATTGGTGAGGGAAGGCATCGATACGCTCAGAGGCGGCGGGGATACCCACCTGTTCGAGCAAAGATAGGGCCCGTTTACGAGCCTCAGACTGGTTTAATTTTAAGTGGATACGCAAGCTTTCCGCGATCTGCTTGCCCACCGTCATAGTCGGATTCAGACAAGCCATGGGGTCCTGGAAAATCATCCCAATCTGGCCGCCGCGAATATGACGCATCGCGCTCTCGCGAGCTTCAAGTAGATCTGTGTCATTAAAGAGAATGCTTCCACCGACATACTCACCTGGTGGTTGAGCAACCAGGCGCATAATCGACAGGGCAGTCACACTCTTCCCACAGCCGCTCTCCCCCACAATCGCCACCTTCTCACCTGGTTTAATGGCGAAACTCACGCCATCCACTGCATGCACATAGCCACCTTTTGTCTTAAAGTACGTCTTTAAATCCTGTACATCTAGCAGATACTCTCCCAATTTTTTCTCCTTTTGCACAAATCTTTTGTACAATACCCAAATCCCAGCAAGCTCAAATCTCAGGTAGAGATGAGCACCATCTAGCGCTCCGTCATGTAAGGATCGAGAGCATCGCGTAAACCATCACCCACCAGATTAAAGCTCAGCACCACCGTCACAATAAGCAAAGCGGGCGCGAATACCAGCCAGGGAGCCACATCATAGAGTGCCTGCCCATCAGCCACTAGATTGCCCCAACTGGCGAAGGGGATGCGTAAGCCAAAGCCGAAGAAGCTCAGAATAGACTCAAAGATAATATTGCCGCCAATCAGAAGGGTCGCACTCACGATAATGGGGCCTGCCGCATTCGGCAAGATGTGGCGGAACATCAAGCGCATACCACGCGCGCCTACCGTACGGGCAGCAAGCACGTATTCACGTTCTCTTAACGCCAGGAACTCACTACGTACCAGGCGGGCAGTATTCGGCCAGCTGAGAATTGCGATCAGTAGAACTACGGTAGCAGGCGAACCGTCGGAGAAAGCGATGGAGAGCACAAAAAGCAGCAGGTAAGCAGGCACCGCAAGGGCAACATCGGTCAAACGCATCAAAATGTTGTCAACAACCCCGCCATAGAAGCCTGCGAACGAGCCAATGCCAACACCAAAGATGAGCGCAACAAGCATTGAAGACGTACCAACAAGCAGAGAAACACGGCCTCCCGACATAGCACGAGCGAACTCATCACGTCCCACATCATCAGTGCCAAGAGGATTGGTTAGAGAAGGTGGAAGTGAGGCTAAAGTGGGACGTACAAGATCAGGCTGATTATGCCCGGTGATGTAAGGACCCAGGAAGCAGAAAAACACCATCAGAAGGATATACACAGCCCCTGTCAAGGCAGCCCTATTACGGATAAAGCGATCAAAGATAATCCGGCCCTGGCTCCGCCGCTTTTGCGTCAGAGCAGGCGTGAGATCCATAATGGGCTCAAGCTCTTCTTCTTGCACCCCGTCAAGTTGTTTTGGTAAATCCATTGATATCTCCTTCTTCTTATTAAAGAAGCCGCCTTGCTAGTCGCGCTAATTATAGCGGATACGAGGGTCCATTACACCATAGAGGATATCAGCAATCAAATTAAATACAAGTACAAAGATAGCACTCAGTACAAGAACGGCAAGCAGGACAGGAAAGTCGCGCGAGTCAAGTGAATCGAAGAAAAGTGAACCCATGCCCGGCCAGTTAAAAATGCCTTCCGTAATGACAGCGCCGCCAGCAACAGTACCAAAGTCGATCGCAACAACAGTGATGAGTGGAATTAAAGCGTTACGCAAAGCGTGCTGGACAAGCATGTTAAGAGGAG
>CAXTXB010000067.1:2173-8801 GCA_964247965.1 uncultured Dictyobacter sp.
GCATATAATCCTGCTTAATGACCTCAATCATACTAGAGCGCATAAAGCGGCTCCAGGAAGCGATGTAGAGAAACGCAAGAGTCAAGACGGGCAGGATGAGATGCAACAGCCGATCGATGATGGTGTTAAAGGGGTCGAAGGTATAACCAAGAGTGTTCATTCCAGAAACGGGCAGCCAATGCAACTGCACCGCGAAAATATCCTGTAAAAAAAGTCCCAGGATAAAGGCGGGCATAGCGATACCAAAGTAAGAAATCACAGTCAGGGTGTAATCTGTCGCTGAATTTTGGCGTACTGCAGAGACAACGCCCAATATAATCGCGCAGATCAGGGCGAAGAGCAAAGCAAAGAAGAACAGTTGAACGGTTGCAGGAAAACGTTGAGCGAGGATACTAGAGACTGGCAGGTGGTTTGAGAAAGAGAAACCGAAGTTACCTATCAGCATATTGCCTACCCACTTCAGATATTGAATTGGGAGGGGCTGATCCAGGCCAAAACTCGCACGAATGGCGGCGCGGCCGGCGGCATCTAGACGAGGATTAAAGATAACCGCGTCTGCTCCACCAGGTAAAAGATGGACCAGAGTAAACATAAAGATGGAGATCAAAATTAGCAACGGTATTGCTTGTAACAATCTCCTGATGATATAACGCCCCATAGTATACCTCCAAGATGCGGAAGCAGAGAACAAAACGAATACAAAGTGGAATGTTAGCCAATTTTATCACTCCGCTGCGTATCTGGCAAGAAAGCCCCGGTCAAGAAAGTAACGACCTTCTTCAACCAGGGCTTCCATTGATGCACGCGGAAACTAGTAGTAAGCGATGGAAAAGAGTGCTAGAGCAAAAAGCTTAGCACTTCCCACCGTCACACCACCACTTCCAAATGTTGACTGTCTCTTGCGCGCCCTCTGGTCCTGGCAGGTAGTTGTGAGTGGTTTTCCTAGAGATACCAGGATCAGTCGGACTGTACAGAATGATATAAGGGAACTGGGTCAGCAGGATCTGATGCTCCTGATTGAAGATCGCCTGACGAGCAGTTGGATCAGCCGTTTCCTGCTGTTGCTTGAGCAACTTCTCCATAGTAGGATCACAATGGAAAGTCCAGTTGCCACCCTGGCCTCCGGGAGGAGGAATCTGGCTACAAGCGAACAGGCTAGAATCGTTGGGATCATAGGTGAAAGAGCTCTCGAACTCAGCGAGGTCGTGCTGACCATTGTTCAAGAATGGGCCGAAGAAGGTACTGGCAGGAACGTTCTGGATATTGATCTTCACGCCAATGTCTTTGAAGTTCTGCTGAATGATCTCTTCGTCAGACTGACGCCATGGCTTGCCACTGGTCGTCGAGTATTTGAACTCCAGGCGCTGACCATTCTTGGCACGCACACCATCGGCACCTTTGACCCAGCCATGATCGTCAAGCAGCTTATTGGCAGCAGCAGGATCGAACTTGGGGCAAGGAGCGTCTGGCTGGTAGCCAGGATGTGAACCGGCACCATGATCGGTACAGAGCGGAGACCCCTGACCAACACGAGCCGTTTTAATCAGCGCATTGTGATCAATTGCCATAGCTAGAGCCTGGCGAACTTCCACATTATTCCCTAGAATAGGGTTCTTGTAGTTGACAACGATGGTCTCAAAGTTAGAAGCAACCGGGTTGATCACAAAGTTGTAGTTATCCAGGGCCTGATAAGCCTTCGTTTTACTCACATCAATGAACCAGGTCGAGGTCGCATTGTTGGCCTGCAAGTCTTTCAAAACAGTGTTCTGATTGGATACTGGTCGGAAGATGACCTCGTTCAGGTAAGGCAAGCCCTGAGAGGCGAGGAAGTAGTTTTTATTGCGCACTACGGTGTAGTGATTGCCTGGCACGCTCTCGCTCATCTTGAAGGGTCCGCTCGTCACACTGGGGTTCAGATTTTCCTTCGATTTAAGGATCTGATCGGGAGCGACATTCTGGAAGACGTGTTTAGGCAGAGGTGCGCCGCCACCATCGGTCCATACAGCCAGGAAGGGAGCATAGGCCTGCTTCAAGTGGAAGGTGATGGTCTGCTTATCAGCTGAGATATCCGTGCCGGTAATCAGGTTGTAGCCGTCCGTGCTATAAGCAGCAAACTTAGGATTCACCCACAAGCGCCAGGTAAAATCGATATCATCAGCGTTGAGAGGCTGACCGTCTGACCATTTCAGGTTAGGCAGAAGAGTAAATTTCCAGGTTTTGAGGTCCGCGCTGATTCCACCATTCTGTAGTGTTGGAACCGGCGAAACGATACCAGGAGTAATATTACCCTTTGTATCACCGTAGAAGGGGGGAGCATACAAAGCATTTTGCACAAGGACGGAGAAGGTCTGAGAATCACCATTTGGAATCAAGGAACCGGGTTCATTTGGAATGTCATCAATCCAGGTTCCACCTTGAACAGGCTTTGAGTTGGACGAAGTTTGGCTGGTTGGCGTTCCCTGAGCGCCGCAAGCGCTGAAGAATAGGGCAAGCACCGCCACCAGAGATAAACTCGATAGATACCATCGAGTTCTTTTCCCCTTGAGCATCGTGTCCTCCAATGTAAATAACAGCACAGTCAGGAGCTAATGAATAACTAAAAAACTAGATCACTATCGCTACCTGTTCTTCAGCAGCGAATAGATATCCATCATTGATAAAATTGGGACGAGGCACAAATACATGGCACCAATGTATTGACCAGAGAGTTCCCGCTTGACTTTCCACACAAGTAAAATGTAGCTACTTATAATACTACGCAGTTCTTCGGTAGTTTATCACACGAAATATTAAGATCTTTTAATATTATTTCTTTCATGGCGCTCAACGATCTTGTGCGAAACATAAAAGCCAATGCCAGCATTCGTGCTTTGATCACGAACGCTGACAATAGCGTCATCTTGCTGTGTTAAGATCAGCATTTCCTAATTTTTCAGGGAGAACAAGCTCTCCAGTTCAGCACCCATCGCTTCAGTGGTCACCATATTATTGGGCGTACCATTGTGAAACCTCTGGACTGTCCAATTGGAATTGACAAGATAAAGAGAGCCATGTACAGAGGGAACATAGATGCGATTAAGGACCACATCTAGCATACGATTTTCCATATCTTTATACTTGTCATTGGTCAACTTATTCGCCTCGTGAAAAGCTTGCAGCATAATTGCCTGACGACCAGCCTCTTTCTTTGAGCGCACAACCGAGATAGAACCTGGCTGCGTGGGCGAATCGCCTGAGTAGACCACTGCAAAATAGTAGCCAGTGTTGCTCGTATCCCACAAGCTCAAAGGATTATCAGGTAAAGAGAGCGAGTTCAACAAGTCAGTGGCCTTGCTTAGAAAATCCTGTGTATGGGTCACCTGATAGGCATCAAGCAACGAGGTAACAATCTGACTGATATTCCCCATCTGCGTCTGCCCACCCTTCACTGTATAGCTGCTCCCATTGGAACTCGACTGACCCAGGAAGAACTGCTCCTGATTATTCACCGATCCATCGGAATTCAAGACGTTATCCATCTGATCCGGGAACATATGATACTGAGCAATATAAGCGTGATCATAGACAAACTTAATCGTACTCAGCCCTTCCTGAGTCCACTGTGGATTATTGAAAAGCGTTCCCGCCTGCACCAGGGCACAACCTGACTCTAAAGTTAGATCGACGCGGTAGGAGCCCTGAGCGTGACCAGAGGAATTAGGTTTATAAATCGAGCCTACCTGTGGATCAAATGCCTTTGCAAAGCCAGCAGCTAAACTAGAAGCAGTATCTTTATAAAACGAATCGTGTGACAGGTTATAAAGATCAACAAACTCATCATATAACCATCCACGTTCATTATGAGAATCCTTGAACTCATACTTCACAATAGGTGTATAGCGTGTTATTTCGCCCTCAAATCGATTATCAGTAGGATTTTGCGATTTGTAGAGCCACAGATTATGCAGATAGCGCAGATCGGTGAGGGGATCATGACGTAGAGCTTTTCCACTCACGTCATCCGTCTCGCCCGTCCCGTTCACATTTGTCTGCAAAGGATTCGTTCCATAGCGCCAGTTAACCCATAAACCACCCAGGCCACCATTAATACTGGGATCTGAATTAAAGCCGTACGTCTTTATATTATTAAGTATATCAACTTCGACGCTATTGATAGTAGGATTTGTAGTCGTTGTCGTCGTCGCCGATGTACCTGATCCGCTGCTTGTAGGAGTGCTAACGGTCGCGGAACTGTTCCCGAACAGAGAGCAACTAGAGAGCCAGAAAGCGCAGGTCAGCATTAGCAAAACAAAGCTATATCGAAATCGTAATTTACGCATTCTTTAGTTTCCTTCTTCAGCTTCCACGTAGATATACAGCATTACGCGCCCCTTCAAAGACTATATGAAACTCCGGTGGAACTGTAAAGTGTTTTGTCGTTTCATTCTGGTACGAACCGTGATCTGTAACAATCCAAACACGTGCAGTCCTGGATAGCAGGGCTCGGAAATCCGCCTGGCTTAGCAATGCTACCGCGCCGGTAGCTGTATTGATAGCATGACCATTGTTTTCAATGAGGAAGAGCGCACGATCGACCGAAAAGTAGTAGTCCGACCGACCCAGGTAGTAATACATCTCTATGTCGGGGCTCATCGAAACTACAATATCACCGCTTTGCCAATGCTGTTTTATATACTCGCCAGCAGCATCATAATCCGAGAAATGGTGGAAATACGACAGACCAAAGGATCGGCTCACAACAAGGTTGTAGCTACTAAGAGGTAGCATTGGCGCAAGCACGACACATACAAGTACAAGACCAGCTATTGCCGTCGACACAAACTTGATAGGGGCAGACCACAAGCTGGAGGTTGGTTTTTCCGCATCGGAGCTATTTCTCACGAACGAAAATTGCGAGTAGGCAAATGCCCAAAGATATTCTAGAGTCTTCCAAACAACATACGCGCCAAGCAGGTAGTAGATTGTCAAGAGCGGATAGAAGTAACGATCTGCCTGCATAGTGAATAGAGCGATGAGGGTTCCCAATGAAACAACGAAGAAGAGCGCGCAATAGCGCAAATGCGCATCTTTACTACGTACAGCCCAGATGCATCCTATCAGAGCAAGCACTGAGTTTAAAGTGAGCCAGGGGCTCGTAGACCTTGGGAAGAAAAGGATATTCGTATAGAAGGGGAGACTATCTTCATGAAACTGCACATTAGGGCGCATTGACTGATCGGTGCCAAGAACCGGCGGGTGACTGAACTTTACAATCAGCAGTTGTATACTGATAACAGCGATTCCTATCAGGGCCGCGTACCACCAATGTTTTTGATAAAACACAGAGGGCAGAGGACGCTCCTTATTTTTCGTCAATACAAAGACACAAAGCACGAGGGCAGGTAAGACAATAAAGGTCTCCTCATGACTAAGATAAGTAACGAGCAAAGAAGTAATAGCGATATAGGGCATCCGTTTACTTTGAGGAACAAGGGCAGCCCTGTGGAAAACGTAGAGCATAATAAGGACGCAAACCTGGGCTTGCTCATACATACGCAACTGAGAGCCCCACATAAGCGCAAAAGGCGAGAACGTCAACATCGCTGTCGCAAACAAGCCAATACGGCGTCCGAAAAAGTAGCTGCCAATAAAGTAGAGCAAGGGAATGCTTGCAACGTACTCAACTGCGCTAAGAGAACGCGCCACGAACAATTGATCACCAAAGACGAGCATAATCAAGCCCAGCATATAGTGAAAGAGCTCAGCCTTAGGATAAATGAAGCCAGTCGGCATCATCGGGAAACCATGCGCAATACTATTCTTAGCCACATAGAAACTTACAAGCTCATCTTGCCATAACGGCTCATACGTAAGTGTAGGGAAAATGAGCAAAGAGCCAATAACCATAAGAAGCAATACAGGCCAGTGTGTACGCAGCCATGACAACACAGAAGGACGCCCCAGCACAGGAACAACAGAGATTGGATTGCGCCCATTAGCAGAAACCGGATACACCTGACGAGCTGCAAGCCGACCCTGCTGCACAGCCTGCTTAATCTTTGTCTGAACGCCCTCGCGCTTTGAGCTGGCATTCAACCAGAGCAGGAAGTAGCTAGCGAGAACCAACGCAATCAAAACGAGAGCCCATGCAGTATTATAGGGAAATGGCTGAGCCAGGTGCGGCTCACGCGCAATAACAATAAGCAATACTTCACCAGTAAGAGCAGGTAAAAATGCCAGGCTCATAATTGTGCATGCTCTCGGCCATGGAGAATAGTAACGCTTGCCAAGAGTTAAAGCCATCAAGAGCCAGAGCCCCAACACAGCCAACACACTACCACCAATCACTGCCCAAACGAGAGGCCAGGGTATAGTCAAAGTATTAGCCTGCGAACTTGGGCCACGGAAGATAGTATTGCTGGGCGGCACCGAGAACTGTTGGAATGCAAGGTTGCTTGCAACGAAAGAAGGAGAGGGCCATGCTAAAGTTGATGCATTGCCCTGTTCCCACCCTGACACAAACTGAGATGAGGCATGCCAGGACTCGCTCGCCTCGCTCCAAGCGGTGTTGCCAGAAAGATCACAAATAAGCATATCCACCGCCATTGCCGCCCCAGTATTGCCGATAACACTATCAACATTAGCAGAG
>CAXTXB010000067.1:8811-15648 GCA_964247965.1 uncultured Dictyobacter sp.
ACGTAAACTGCAAGAGTATTTGTGCCTGCATGTAAGTAAGGAGCAAGGTCATAAACACCAACAGAAAAGCGCGAATGTGTTTTTACATCCGTATTTATATAGCTGAAAGAACCAAAGATACTTTGCAGAGAATTAGGCGACTGTCCAATCCAATTAGTCACCAAATTTCCATTTACAAAAATATTAGATGGACCCGAAGCCCTAAAACGAATCCAGTAGTTCTTTAAAGGCCCACTTATCGAAATCTGACGTACGAAATACCCTTGATTCTGAGCACCGGCACTCATCCAATGGTTAGGAAGGGCGTGATCATAAAGAAGAGGAGTAACAGGTATGTTATATAGCTGAAGTGAGGAGGATGCGAGACGAGCTACAGGCCAATTTGTCACATCAAAGGTTGCCGAGCTCCATGGTGTTAAGGGAGTAGGAGCAGGACCTGTTAACGATCCCGAGGCTATAGCTGGATTCGTAGATGCATTCTGGCCTGCCGTCGCAGGCATTCCCGCCTGATTCTGTGTTGTTGCAGGTGCTCCCGCTTGATTCTGCGGCGTTACAGGCATGCCCGCTTGATTCTGTGTTGTTACAGGCATTGTTTGCGGAGGATTTGCTGCCCCCGCCTGATTTACACCAGTTGCTGACGAAACTGCTTGCTGTGCATTTGTTATTCCTGTCTTTGAAAAACGGGGAAAGACAAGTGAACTATTGCTAGTTGCCTTCCAGGCATTACCTGTACTATCATCGTAACTAGAAGATCCAAGGACAAAGTGCACGTTGGCCTTGATAACGGGTACATGATTATCAGGGTCAGTAGCGCGGATCACAATACCATTGGGCCCTTGTTGCAAGGCGGAGGTGATATCGAAGGCATATGCGCGCTTCGAATCGCCGCTTATATAATCACTCTCATTACCACCAATCAAAGTCGAATTCACAAAGAGGCGAAAGGCGTCATTCGCACCGATCGTAATAGAAGCCATACTAGGAATAGACTCAAGATATGGACTAGAGCGGAAATAGACCACAGGTGCAGAACCATCGCTTGCCTGTATCCATTGAGCATTTGCCCAGGATGGTGTGAAGCTTTGAGGCTGTGACAACAAGAAATACTGGTACGCGAACCAGCTCACACCCATACAAGCGAGCAAGAGGCAAGAAAACGTTGTCAACCGCGACGTATTCTTTTTAACATCACGTGTCAAGTGTTGATATGTTGACACAGATGATATTGCTTCGCCAGTTTTTCTCTCTTTTGTACTTGTTGACACGTCAATCAAGGCCATAAGTAATATCCTTCTGTCTAATTATCATGAGTCGCACGAGATAGCATGGAAAGCTTCTGAATCAGTGTAAGCCTGAAAGTTCTTCACGCGCAACGTTATTATAGTAATTTGGATCGAGCAACACAGCTTCTTGCAAAAAGACTCGCGAAGTCCCAAGATCACCCTGACCCTCTTCACTTAATCCTATAGACGTAAGAGCAGCAGATTGTATATCTCTATTTGCACTTAATTGGTTAACAAACTGCATTTGTGTCGTACAATCTATATAAGCATGCAAATCATAGTTAATACGTCCAGAAACATAACGCGCATAAACATTACTGGGATTTATCTGAACAAGAGACTGCAATACAGGCAATGACTTATCATTTTCTTGCGCCGACACCAGTAGTGGATCAGAATCATCCCCTGGATCAGCAACGCTGAGAGGGCGATTTGCCTCAACCTGACGCATCAGAACCAGGCTTATCTGATCGACAACCCATGAGGAGTTGCGGTTTCGTTCCCAGGCACCAAACAATTCCTGGTAAGCAGTTGCATAATCCGCTTGTTGATAAGCATTAGCTGCGAGATAAGCAACACTATCATCGCTCTGGTCATCGTGCTCCACGAAAAAACGAATTTGTCCGCGTTGGATGTGATAGTAAGACACTTGATTCAGGCCAGGATCGAAGAAAAGCGCATCATCCAGCCATTGAGAAGCTGAATCATAGTTACCAGATGAAAGAGCCAGGTTCGCCTGATACTCACAAAAGAGCGATAGAGGCACCCGTCCAAAGACGATGCAACCTAAAAGAGCTGCGAGAGCCAGTGTAAGCCAGTGTGCCCGGTTGCGCTGTTTCGCTGGCACGGAGGCTGCGTTGCGACTCCAAAGAAACTGCCTGCGACGTTGATAAGCGAATAGCGCGGCGGCACCAAACACAGGTAGAAAGGCTCCTAGCGATATTTGATCCACCAGTAGCACGAATCTCATTTGCAGTAAAGAGATATCGATCGTGAAAGGCAGCATCGGTATACGCTGTGGAGCCAGCCTATATTCCAGATGTTGAGAGATCAAAAGAGTTTGTATCTTATGTTGAGCCAATTGATTAATACTTTGTATATCAAAAATAAGATATTGCAAGCAAAACAGAACGATCGGAACCAGACAGAGCAACGCAGCAAAAGAGTAGCGCCCCTCACTATGATGTGCAGGCAAACCTTCAAAACGTCGTCCAAAGTCATCTGTCTGTGACTCACTGGTATAAGCAATAAAAAACATGTAAATTGCACATAGCAAGCAGAGCAAGCCATAGTTGATAAATGGAGAGCGGAAAGGCCATCCGATATAGACAGGAATCTTCCAGGCAGAGGAAGTCCCCACAAGGGGATCCCTCAGCCATGTCAAGAAACTCGTACAGAGTAGAGTAAAACCTGCAAATGTTGGAACGATGTATCGCAGAGGAAGTAAACTTGTATCAAACTGCGAAAACCGTTTCGAAGCCAGCATTATAATTCTATCCTCTCAATTTCATCACTAGTGCGGTTGTTCAACCGAGATCACCTTAACAGCCTGGCCGTCCTGCAGGGCATCTATTCCCGTCACAGCGACCGTATCGCCGTCGGATATGCCTCCCTCAATAATAACGTTGTTCCCAACGTACCCCCCGATCTGAACCTGTTTTTCATAAGCGTGACCATCGCGTACCACAAACACGGCCGAATTTTGGTCGGGATTAAGTACGGCGAGACGAGGAATCACAATAGCATGTAAGGGCTCTTGCAAGCGAGCAAAGGTACTCATGCCAGGCAGAAGTTCTTTTTTATCGTTGGGAAGAGAGATCCACACCTCGAATGTATCCGCATTCTGCGAAGCCTGAGGAATAACAGAAATTACTTTTCCATCAAGATTCAGGTTAGGCAGGGCCGAAGGTGTCACAACTGCTGCCTGATTTGGATAGACCTGGTTGACATAAGCCAGCGGAATCTGAACACGTGCCACAACCGTCGATTGCACCTGGAGAATAACTAGAGGGGCATTAGCCGCAGCTACCTCACCAGGGTTAACATCGACCTCAGTCACAACACCCTGAAGCGGTGATACTAATGCACCGTTATGCAAAGTCGGTGAGTTTCTCTGTGCGACAAGGGAATTATATGAAGCATTTGCCCTATCTAACTGTGCCTGCGCAGCTGGAGCTTGAACAGTCCCGGCCACACTATTTAGATAAGTTTGAGCCGCCGCCACATTATCTGAAGCTTCCTTGATCGTTGCATCGAGCTGTGTGAGATCCAATTGAACCAGTTGCTGATCAGGTTTAACCACATCACCTGGCTTCACGGTTACAGAGGTAACACGTTCTACAAGAGGGAAAGAGATCACTAGTTGTTGTTGTGGGTAAATAATACCACTACCGCCAACCGAGCGATTTACATCCTGTGCCTTCGCCTGATATAAAGCTACACTGGGAGTCTTCAAGTAGCGATATGCCAGAAAGAAGCCCGCAAAAACAACCGCAGCAACGCAGACCGCAGATAGAATCACCACGGTGCGACTACGCTGACGGCCAAACACAGAGACTGTATTGGACGGCGGTCGATAAGCATAAGAGCCAGAAGGATGTATTCCACTCCCCCCATTTACCATTGGAGAAGGAGGTGGAGTATCCGTCATACGATTATTCATCATCGGCGGCCGACTAAATTGTTGCGAAGGCGTGCCCGGGCCTCCTGGCACCGATCCATTAAACTGTTGAGGAGGCATTACAGGCCCCCCGGGAGTCGATCCATTAAACTGTTGAGACGACATACCAGGCATTGGTACATTAAATTGCTGGGGAGGCGCACCGGGGCCTCCTGTTGCCTGTCCACCGAATTGTTGAGGTGGCATACCAGAACCTCCCATAATTGGTCCTCCATAATGTTGAGCAGGTGTCTTGGGATCACTCCCAGCAGGTTCTCGCAGCTGAGAGGTTTTGATTCCAGGATCACTTGTTTCTGGCTCCTTAGACTGCGAAGCATCAATCCCCGGATCACCTGCCGTTGGTCTCCGAAATTGAGTCATACTTCTCCTACATTAAACCCACAGGAAATGCCGCTGTCACAAAAGCAGCGGCACCCTGAACGAACATATCCAAAACACGCCCTCATGTCAACGATAGCTTCTTCTGGGTACCGATTAAATTGCTCATAAAAAGGTACATGAAACCGCCAATAGCAGCGAAGAAGAGCATCTGTACATCCATCATGAAAGCCAGAGTCAAAGTCGTAGCCGCAGCCACATGCACAGTCGAAAAGACAAGGATCAAAGCACCTTCACGCAGGCCAAAGCCGCCAATGGAGATCGGCAAGAAGCCGATCAAAGACACCAGCGGAATAGCTACCATATAAAAGTAAAACGGAATATCTATGTGTAAAGCCAACCCGTAGCTATAATAGTTCAGGCAGGCTACTACGTGAAACATTACTCCGAATAAGGTAGCTATGACCATCGAGCGAGGCTTCTTCGCACTCATAATTAACGTGTTGCCGATATCAATGGCCTTCTCAAGAATACCACCAATATTTAACTTTTTACGGATAAAACCCGGCAGGTGAGACTCGAAGGCAACCTGAATCTTCTTCACCTGTGCAAAGCGAGAGAAGAGACCCGCGAAAACGAATGTCCCCATAACCATAGCCAGAACGACCAGGCTAAGCAGCAGTAGCAAGAGTACAACTTGCTCTGTGAACTGCTTATGGAAGATGAGCAAAATGGGATAGGCCACCATAAGCATACCGAAGAAGCCAGTGATCCGGCTCATCACAGCCGCGCTAGCAGAGCCAGGCATGTTACTAGATTCACGTCCAACATAGTAGATTTTAACAGCATCGCCTCCCATACTGGTGGGTAAGAAATGGTTGAAGGCGATCCCCACCATATACAGGTTAATTAACTTTGTCAGGTCCAGAGGAATCTTCTCGGCATTCAGCAAAGCTTGCCATTGATACGCACTCACCACGAGCGTGTATATACCTACTACCAGACCCACTAAAGCTATAGAAGGGTTGATATGAAGAAAGGTTGCCCCTAGCTTCGCAACATCAAGATTTTTAAAGAGAAAAGCAAAAAGCAAAATAGTTACACCGAAGCGGAGCGCGGTAGTCAACCAGCCTTTCTTTTTTTTCTGCTCAACAGGTGTTGCTATTTGTTCAGCGGGAGATACAAGATCGAGAGGGACAGCACGATGAACATGGGTTGCAAGCGCCGCGAATGCTTCCTTGCGCATTTGTAGCACATCTGTAGTAAAGCCCTCGTCACGTAAAGGGTCTATCGATGAGTGTGAAGCCTCATTCTGCACATGGGCGACATCAGCAGCAAGCGCCTCTCTCCGCAATTGTTTTGAAGCAGGGGAAATTTCCTCGTGAGACATCTGTTCCCCATCCAGCGCAAAAGTCTCTTGTTGTAAATGGGTTGTAGGAGCAACAAATGCCTCTTCAAGCACAGAAACGTTAGACTCAGAGCGTTGTTTATCTTTTATTGGCGCTAGTGCGATCTTTTGAATAGTCATTCCTTATCCATCCATCAATGCAGAGTGAAAACGCAGAATCTCTCAGGCGATGCTGCGTTGTTTATAGCCATACAGAGCCATAATTGACTCAAACTCACGAGCCAGACCCTCACGCAGAGAAACTTGTGGTTGATAGTCAATCAACTTTATGGCAACGCTGATATCTGCAAAAGTATCGCGTACATCGCCGTACTGCTTTTGCTCAAAAGTTACCTGCACGGGCAGGCCGCTTATCTCCTGTAACAACTCAATAACATGGCGAACAGAAACGCGGGACCCGCCAGCAATATTCATCACTGAGCCAGAGGTACCAATGGCGGCAGAGCGGACGTTGGCCTCAACGATGTCCGAGACATAGGTAAAATCGCGGGTCTGGTTACCATCATCAAAAACATGAATAGGTTGCTGTTCAGCCATCGCCTTACAAAAGCGATGAAAAGCCATATCAGGCCTTTGGCGCGGACCGTAGACAGTGAAGTAGCGCAGTGAGACAGTAGGAACACCGAAATTGTGATAATAGAGAGAACACAAGTGCTCTGCCGCAAGCTTAGTCACTCCATATGGAGAGACAGGGTGAGGCGTGGCTGTTTCCAGCACCGGCAAGGATAAAGCATCTCCATACACGGATGAAGACGAGGCATACACCAGGCGTTGTATATGATTGCCAGTGGTCAAAACAGCTTCTAACAAACGCTGTGTAGCCAGAACGTTACAATCAGTGTAGAGCGAAAACTCCTTGCCCCAACTTGCGCGTACACCTGCCTGGGCGGCCTGATGAAAAATCCAATCGACACCATCGACGAGAGGAGCCAGTTCGAGATCGAGCAGATTGCCTTCAATGAACGTAAAACGCTCCTGAGTACGTAGAGCTGCCAGATTTTTTTCCTTCATCTGTCGTGGATAGTAGTCGATGAAAGCATCGACGCCACAGACTTCGTGCCCATCGGCGAGTAAGCGCTCCGCCAGATGGGAACCAACAAAACCAGCCACTCCAGTTACGAGACAACGCATAGAAAACATCCTCCATT
>CAXTXB010000068.1:0-15250 GCA_964247965.1 uncultured Dictyobacter sp.
GACCGCTCCCATGGCTCCATCCGAACCTGAGCCAGTGAGAATTACAGCGATCAGGTGTTCTCCGTATGCTTCTGCAGCGCTGGAAAGGAGCGTGTCCACTGAAGGGCGAGGTCGTCGCATCCGATCTTCTAGCAACTCCACTGTATGATCTTTAATCAAGACATGACGATTTGAGGGCACAACATAGATTTTGCCATTTTCGAGCTTGATGTTCGACTTCACAACCTCTACAGCTAAAGTTGTCTGTTTCTGCAAGATAATATCAAGGGAACTAGGGCGACTGGGATCAAGATGTTGTGCCAGAACTAATGGAGCTGGAAAGTCCGCTGGAAGCGTACTCACTAGAACCGACAGCGCCTCAACGCCACCTGCGGATGACCCGACGACAACCAGGTCTTTCGGCTGAACATCATGTTTCTCAGAAGTGCTCACTGGTTTTTGCTCACTTCTGCCTTCTCATCGTAGTAACTCTCTCCATAACCATGCTCTTTCTGTTCGTCGGCGTCTTGAAGCCATTCTTTCCGATCTTCATTCCCTGATAAGGTTCCTCTTTTATAGATTTGATGAGAAAACCGCGAAGTCTTTCGCTTAGTGGGAGTTCACGTCTGTACACACCCATGGAGTATAAAACACTCTATACAGAAATGCAACAAACAAGAGCTCAAGGGCTCAAGCCCTTTCAGTTGGCTATTTGTATTCTTCAGTTCGATGACGGCTTTTCAGTCAAGACCTGTCGCAACAAAATCGTATTTCTCTCTACATCACGTACTCTTGCTTCAAGGCGTTCGGCTAACCATATATGGTTGTTCTGTCGTGCTTGTTTAGCCATGCGACGCGACAGACTGGCGTTCTCGTCCAGCGCCTTCAAAGCGACCCACAATGCTTCCTCTATCCGTTCGGACTGTTCGGCAAGCACGCTATCTATTGAAAAGGCATGTCCAGTGCGGCAGCGAAAGCGCACCAGGGCGCCGTCACGAACTTCCCACAACACACCTCCACACTCAGGGCAAGAGTATGCTGATGGCTCTCCAACCTGCTCACCCTCGTTTAGTGGATTCGTCTCCATAGCCGCGATTCTTACTTCTCGCTCCACGGCGTCTGATGTAGGTTGTACCAGTTCTGTCACAATAGGCGTATGCGCAAGGTGTGCTAATACTGATCCAATACGATCAATCGTTAGACAATGGTCAACGGCAACCTGTGCCAATGCACTTTCAGGCATATCAGGATAGAGCGCCTCCTTTGGATCTTGCACAATGGCAATTCCGCCATATTGCTTGATGGTAAACAGACCAGCAGTGCCGTCATCCAACGAGCCAGTAAGCACAACGCCTACAACGCCTGGCCCATACGCGACTGCGGCCGAACGAAAGAGAGGATCAATAGCCGGTCGATGACGATTCTCTTTCGGTCCGCGTACCACACGCATATAGTCATGTTCAATTAATAAATGGTGGTCTGGAGGCGCAACATAGATGCGGCTAGTCTCGATCTTTTGATAATCCACGGGTTGAATCGCTTGCAGCATTCCCGCACGGCTTAAAATCTGTGGTAGCATGCTCGGACTTTGAGCCGGAATATGCAAGACGATGCAAATGCTGGCCGGCAAGTCAGCAGGCAGCCCTCGCACTAATTGAACCAACGCTTCTACCCCTCCAGCTGAAGCCCCTATGACAATCATCTGGTGTCCTGGCAACGCAACTTCTCCTCTGATAATCATAAATAGTATGCTTACATATAAGATTTAAGAGACAAAGGCTGTGTTACCTACACGTTTAATGTTGATAAGTCGTTGCATTATCATCCGATTAGCTTTTTTAAAAACTGACACTTTCACCTTAAGAAAAATAGGGAGTTCTCCCAATAGACACCACAAGCGACAAGCCGTATTCTTTATAGTGTGAGAATATATAGAAAGGTGAAATGAGGACCATGTTAAAGATTCGCCATTATGTAGGCGCATTTTTTGCCCTTTTGCTCAATTTCGTGTTACTCCTTACAATTGCCAGTGGCACAGTATTTGCCCATGCCAAGGTTGATAGTTCAACACCCGGCATCGGAGCAGTCGTCAATACAGCTCCGACGAGCATTAGCGTACACACTTTAGAAAATATGAAACCGGGCGCGCAGTTTAGTAATCTCTTTGTCTATGGGCCAAGTGGAGATTTAATCAGTCAGGGAGACGCTAAAATTCCACTTAGTCAACCAAAAGAGATGTCAGTAGCCATTAAACCAGAAAAGGATGGAGTCTATGTGGTCCGTTGGATCACGGTCTCAGCCGACGATGGTGATCCCGATCAAGGAGCATTTACATTTACAGTTAAGTCAGGCGCAACGAGTAGCAGTCAAAGTAGCTCGGTACGACCTGCCAATACAGTTAAAGCCGCTCCGGCTTCCAATACCAATAGCTTTCCTACCCTCCCTGTAGTCATTACCAGCCTCATCGCCTTGCTCGTTGGCTTAGGTGCGGGTTTTGGTCTTGGGCGTAGTCGTGCTGCGGTTTCAACACTTAAGACTACTCCCGCAAGTACTGAGCCTATCGATAACGAGAGGGTTATCCGCTAGAAGGTTGTGAAACAAAGATTAGAGAGATATACTATTTACAACTGTAGCAAAACATGATTTCATTGAGCATAGAGGTAAAGAATACATATGCGCGTCAGGCCTTTTTTCTGGATCTTGCTTCTCGCCTCCTGTGCAGGCGTTCTTACATTCGCTATGCTCTATCATCCACATGCACCTACATTTTTACAGGTGCATGTGGTACAACAACACCTTGTAGCGGGTAGCCCTGCAAGTCTGGAGTTGAACCTCACCGATCCACAAGGTTTACCCATTGAGCAGGCACAGGTGACCCCGAGCGCCAGAATGACCAACATGGATATGACTGCTCCAGAAAGCCATGTTACTGAAATTGGTAACGGAAAGTATAGAGTAAATATCTCCCTTTCTATGGCAGGTCCATGGGAAATTACTATTACTACACTTGCAGAGGGCTTTGAACCACAAGAGAGAACGCTATTTGTACAAGTGATATGAAGAAGACGTACCCTGCACACTCTATAGAAAGAGAAATGGAACGCATACTCTCACTTCTTTGCTTGATTATACAAAAGTTTGAGCCTATAGTAGAATGGAGGCAAGGATATAACTGTTGTATCAGCAAGAAGTGGGATTGAAAAGTGAGCAAAGTTCGTCATCTTATCATGAACTGGCTACAACACCTCTCTCTCTTCGAAAAAGTGATACTTGTCAACAGTATCATGTTAATCGTGGAGGCAGTAGCTGCTCTGTGGGTTACTAGCCACCATTTAGAAGCACAACACTATCTTATTGATACACTCTTTCTTGTATTAGCAACGCTCTTCACATTGGGATCAAATATTCTTCTTTTACGAGCAAGCTTCCGACCACTCTTTAACCTGCTCAACACAATCAGAGAGGTAAGCACAGGCAAAACACAGGCGAGAGCAAGCACATCGCAGTCAGCGTGGGAGATCAGCGAACTCGCCCAGGCCTTTAATAGTATGTTAGATCGCCTGGAGCTAGGGCGTCGTGAGCGGACTATACTTATACTGCAGGCTCAAGAGGATGAAAGAAGACGTATTGGCATGGAGCTGCACGACGAGGCAGGTCAAAACCTCACGGCACTTCTCATCCATGCCGAAATACTTAATCAGAGCTTTCAAGCACTCACACCCATAGGTATAACGGAGAAAGCAAGCACACAATTGACTGGTGAACTACAACAACTCACAAAATTAACACAAATGACCCTGGAAAATATTCGGGTCCTTGCACAACAACTACGCCCCAGTGTCCTTGACGATCTCGGCCTGTTAGCAGCATTTCGCTGGCTTGTAGAAGATAGCGGGCAGCGTCTTCATCTACATGTTAGTCTTGAGATAGAGGGACTTGAAGATGTTCTCCATTCGCTTCCTGAAGCATATGAGGCTGCACTATTTCGCATTGCACAGGAGAGCTTGACCAATATAGCCCGTCACGCACATGCCGAGCACGTTTTCATTACTCTTGCCTACCGGGAGCAGAGTCTATATCTGACAATCCGCGACGATGGTCAGGGTTATAATAGAGAGGAGCAGCATGCAGGCACAGGCATATTGGGTATGCGTGAGAGGGCGACGGCACTCGGAGGAACTCTTACAATCTCCTCTCAAATAAAATACGGAACAACAGTACAAGCAGCCTTACCCTTCCTGCTTCCACTAGAAACAAAGGATATGCGAGAGATTAAAGGATAAAGCCTATGCTAAAAGAGGAAGAAACAACACAAACTATTCGTGTTTTTTTAGCCGATGATCACGATATACTACGGCAAGGGCTTAAGCTCCTTTTTGAAGTGCAGCCTGATATGCAAGTGGTAGGAGAAGCGCGAACGGGCACAGAGGCAATTAATCAGGCTGGAGAAAGCAGGCCAGATGTTATCATCATGGATATTAGCATGGCAGAAATGGATGGGCTTGAGGCCTGTCAGCACATCCGTAAGCTCTATCCAGCAACACAGGTACTTATTTTGACGATGCACGAAAGCGAAGAATACTTTCTGCAGGCACTTCGTGTTGGAGCCGCCGGTTATCTTGTCAAGAGGGCAGCTCCAGCAGAGCTAAGTACAGCAGTTCGAGCTCTGGCGCATGGAGGTGCCTATCTCTATCCAGGTCTGGCAAAAGCGCTTATTCGATCCTATGTTTCAACCCAGAAAGAGGGAGATGAAGCAACTCCTCAAAAAGTTCAAAGCACAACAAAAAGGTCTACACTGGCATATGCTCTTGATATCTTAACACCACGTGAAGTAGAAGTGCTCACCCTGGTAGCAGAAGGAAACACCAATCAAGAGATAGCCGATCTTCTAGTCTTAAGCATAAAGACGGTGCAGGCACACCGCGCCAACGTCATGGAAAAACTGGGACTGCACGATATTACACACCTGGTCCGCTTCGCAATATACTATGGATTAATAGATTCTGATCTTTAATAAATCGCTCCCCTCGCACAAATTTTTCATGCCTCTTAGAAAAGAACCGAAGTCACGTTTTATTGCTTCTTTTTGAAAAGGTGTGCTATCATCGGCACAGAAATGCCGCTTATAACTTTATGCAAAGGGGAAACTCAATTTTATGCAATCTCTACGTTCAAGACAGCAACTTACTACATGCCCACAATGTGATAACATCGTACCTATTGACGCTGAATTTTGTAATATTTGTGGTCAGCAGTTAAAGGGGGTGGGTATACAATCTTATCTGTCAGGAACAACTCTAGCCGACAACGATGAAGAGGACGACGAGGACGACGACGACATTGACAATGGAAACAGCCAGTCGAGTGCCAGAGGTCCACGCACTTCAACCATTCCATCTGCCCCCAGCGAGATTCTTCAGCAACTGAAGGAATTACAAGATCAAGTTGTACAGATAGAAAGGTACTTCCCCGCTGAACTGCCAGGCAAGGCTCAAAAACTCGCACTTTGGAAGAAACAACTGCAGCGGGCATACACGTGCGCAGAGCTCTTTGAGCGCCCACAAATGCAGCATATCGAATCCCAACAAGCTCTCAAGCTGCGCCATCATCTGGCCGAAGCTACACACGCCCTTGACTTTACACGTGAGTACACCGTCAAAGTAATAGGACACGCAGGTGCCGGGAAAAGCACATTGCTCGCTGCGATGATTGGGCAAGATATTTTTCCACGTCTGGCAGGAGGAGCAGTCACTGGAGTACGTACACGTATACGCCTTTGTAACGATCAAGAACCCGAAGAGCTTCATGTGCACTTCCTCACACGCAGCTTATTCGACGATCTGGTAAAACAGACTCAGAATAGTATTCAAAACGCGTCGAGCCAGAGGCTCCACGATGCACTCTCGGCTGAGCTTGAAACGATGCTCAAAGCTAGCGAAGCCTTTTCTGAGCACTATCTTAAAGACGATGTCCCGCACATTGAGGTCATCGGACGTGAACGCTGGAAGGCGGAAAGCAGTCGCTATATAGAGGAACCTGCACGTGATAGCCTGGAACCTAACTTGCTGCGCATGATCGATTACGTTGAATATAATATTCATGCCAGCAGCCAATCACTTCTTCCATTAGGAAGCGTGCTTGTCGACCTACCAGGAGGAGCGGCGGGTCAACTACGCCACGACACAATTCTACGTTCAGAGCTCAACGACGTTGACGCGGTCATTCTGGTGATCGGTAATAACCGGTTTGGTGATGATGATCGAACGCAACGCATATTTGAGACGGTGAAGCGTAAGGTTACTCAGAATCGAACGGTAGATGTTGCCGCAAATATGATTTTCCTGGCTGTTACCCACTGGGATGAAATTAACTCAGAGGCTAGCCTGGCAAAAGCGCTTGGGAGTCTGCGACCCCTGCTACGCGACCTTCCAACAAACTACAGCAGTTACCATCATCATGGCCCTACTAACGACTATTTCTTCTATCCCTTGCGTGGAGTTGATGCACTACTTGCTACCCTTGGCCTTAATAAGCAAAAGCTTGACGGAGACCGAGTTCAAGAGGGACGAGATTATACGGGACGGATACTCAGTGCATATCCAGAATTACTCAAAATAGACTCAACCCTCCCGGCCACAGCGAATGCACAGGATTTCCAAAAGGTCACGTTAAAGCAGCATGAGGCTATGTTGTTCCTAAGCGGCCTCCCACAGCTCACTCATGATCTACAAACGTTTCTAACGAGTAACCGTTACGAACTACAGTTGCGTCAAGCAGAAACGCAGATCACTATGGCCTTACAGCAGCTAGAAGACTTATGCTGGGAGCATCTGAACAGCCAGAGCATACAAAGCCACGACTTTCAAGAATTGCAGTTAGAAATGCAGGTGCGTAAAAACAAACGGGGAGCCATGCGCTTTGAGCAACTTCAGAAACGCACAAACGAGATGCACGTGGCCTGGAACGAGGCGCTCAAGCAATTCGATAGAGTTATTAGTATTGATGACAATCCATTCCACCAGGTATTAGAGACTGCCCACGACCGCGCGCTACGTCGCATCAAGCTGCGCGTTATGCAAGGACACTTTGACTCTTTTATCAAGGTCAGCAATCGCGTCCAGAGAGACTCGCCAGCCATGGACATTGGCAACCGTTGGGTCGATATCGATGGATGGGGACTCATTAAAGACTTACGTATCAAATTCAGCGCAGCACTAGAACGTGAAATCAACGAACCAGCACGCACTCTGGCGGAAGCATTTTTGATCCCCATCACACATCAAGAAGAGATAGATGGCACGCTAGACATCAACCAGGTTGCGTTAGGCGAGTTTGGCGGCGAGCTCGACGAAATCCAAAAATTGTATAATAAACTCAAGCGCGGCATCCGTGAGAAAGCGCGCGATATCTGCCTCTACGTTACTATGGGGGAGCTGCTCAACGAGGAGAAATATGCTCCGACAAAAGATGAGCCAGCGGTGAGTGAGTTATACCGGTTGGTCTCAGCACCCGGCAGACCGGAAGATCTTATTCAACAAGCTCGCCAGTTAATGAGCCCGATTCTAGATGTGATCTGCGGGCAGCTTGCACAAAGCACCGAAAGGCGCATCGTCCATCTCTTCCGTTATGAGCTGGATAAACTAGAAGAGCGACAAGTATATGAGAGCGATCGTCTGGATATCCAACCAATCACTATCCCCGGCGCATTTACCGATCTGGTGAATCGCCTCTACAGTCTGTTAACCGAGCGTATCTTAACATCAGAGGTATTACGCCAACAGCTTGACGCACTACAGGCACAACGAGAAGCCGTGGTCGATGGCTGGGTCGAACTCTTACAAGATACAGAAGCACTCCGAACGCTTCATTGGCAAAATTAGAAACCTAGTAGCAGTGGCTTCTCTTCTGCTCTAACATGAAGAATTCCTATTAGAGCAGAAGAGAGCCGGCTGTTAAAACAATAACCGCAATTAGTGCAAAATAATCGATGAATGCAAGAGAGGTTTCGTAGAGTAAAGTCTGCTTGCCTTCACTTTGGTAACCGCGTGCCTCTAGAGCAACCGAGAGATCCGATGCACGCCTCAGCGTCCCTTGCATAAGGGGTAGAAAGAACATAGACAGGCTCTGTAAACGTTCCCGCATCGTTCCATGCATGACGTCCGCTCCTCGCGAGGTTTGCGCCTTAATCAGTTGTTCAGCCTCATCCAGCAAGGTTGGAATGAAACGTAGGGCGAGCAACGTCATCAACGCAAAATCGTCTACAGGCAATTTGAGGCGTCTTAATGGCGCTAGCAGCAGTGTCATACCCTCAATCAAAGCAACAGGCGTTGTCGTCATTGTCAGTAGTATAGAGGATATGTAGAGAGACAGAAAGACGACGAAGCTTACCACAACCACCCATACTCCACGATAGGTAAGCAGAAGAGGGCCGATAGCAAAAGGCTTATCAAGAGGATGATCACCGGTCAGCCAATAAAATATTGCTATGGCTATAAGAAACACAAACAGGAATATGCGCACACCCTTCAACCAGGAACGCCGCCAGACCGTCCGTATACCAGGTAGAAACGAAGATAAAATGAGCACAAGAGCGACTGCACTACATGGAAGCAACACGCGCAGGACATTGCTATATACTGGCCGCCATGGTCCAAATGTATAAAGAACTGGACTACCACTGTAACTGGCGAATATTGAAAAGAGGGCACTAAACAACGTCAAGACGACCAGAAACCATAGCCGTTTCCACATCTCACGCGGCGAGAGATGTGCAAGTGCTATTGCGCCAAACACCAGGCACAAAACAACAATATATGGTGCAAAATGCCACTGTCGCTGATTCGCTATGACCAGTATAATTACAAACCAGACAAGCAGCATCAATTTCGTTCTTGCTTGTAATCGATGCACAATACTCTTGCCAGGAAAATACACACCCAATGGGACATTGCTAAGCATCGTTTCCCCTAACCTATTGCTATGTAATTACTCTCCCTAGTATAGCACAGCGGTATAAAGCTATCTCTCCACGCATTTCCTGTCTTATATATATTGAAGCATGTTTTTGCGCCTACACATGAATATCTTTTTCGTGCCTGTAATCGTATACTTAGTAGTGTATGCGATAGCGGATGTAGTGCAGACATGGACCGGAGGAGGAAGAAATGAGGCCAGAAACAGCAGAGCAGAGGGAAGAGCGGATCAGGCAGCATCTTGCTGAGGCAAGAGGGCGGATTGAAGTAGACATCACAGAGACAGAAGATATATTCATGAAACGCATCGAAGCTGACGCGGCAGCAGTTGTCACGCTCTCTATCATCAAAGAATTGTTACCCAACCAGGTACAGGAACATGTGCAAGCGATCATCGATTTACACGAAGAAGTTTGGAGCAGAGATGATGCCTCGATGCCTGGAATGACTCCTAGAAAGCCGCTGGGCGAACGCTTGCTTCATCGGATTTCTATTTTTATGCATACAGGTGAAGGGAAGTTTGTGCAGTCCAGACGCCTTTCGTTCTTTTCACGACCGTAGGACGAGCGACGTTGATACTTTCAAGCTTTAAGCCAGCCAGGTAGAGCGGCAATCGAAGGCAGAATGGCTGCAGGATGCACCTCCTTAAGCAGAGGAGAATCAGCGCCGTACTTCCCAGAGGTGACAAAGACGCCACGCAAGCCCGCCTTTTGAGCTCCATCGACATCATTCAAAATATCGTCACCGACCATAATTGTTTCATCCGCGGCACAACCAACTGCATGCAACGCCTGAACGAAGAAGGCTCGTTCAGGCTTGCCCACAACAGTGGCTTGTTTGCCTGTCGCAACCTCCAAAGCGCGTACGAATGGCCCGCTATCTAACTGCAACCCGTCTTTTGTACGCCAGTACAAGTTCATGTGCATTGCTAATAGCTCGGCTCCATCCATCAACATGCGAAAAGCCGCATTCATCGTTTCATACGAAAGCAGTTCTTCAGCACCGCCGATAACTACTATGTCCGCCTTTGTCGTTGCGAGCTCAATGCCCTCAAAATCTTGTGCAGTATCACCTTTTGTTAACAGCCAGCAGCGCTTGCCAGGGAAATTTTGACGAATGTAGCTTGCAGTAGCGACTGGAGCAGTAATCAATCGCTGATCAGAGACTGGCAAACCGATGGCCTGTAGACGTTCGGCAAGGGTTATACGCGCCATTGTTGTCGTATTACTCACAAAGTATGTTTTATAGCCCTGCTGCTCCAACCAGAGAAGTGCCGTTGCTGCCCCAGCGATAGGCTGCATACTGACATGGAGTACGCCATCGATATCAAGAAGAATACCACGAACAGGCTGCATAATGTTCACTTCCTTAATGACTTATCTCAAATTTTTGAAAAACGAGGACCATGATGTTTTGCCGGCAGAAAAAAGAGCCGGCAAAACATCGTGGTCCTCGTTTTTCAAAAATTTGGGATAAGTCATTATAATGGAATCCCTCAGCTTCCGGGTTTAGCGCCTGGAAGCTGCTTCTTTAATGCATGTTCTAAAAAGGCGAATGCCTCATCGAGAGTAAATACGTTCTCAGGAATATGCATACCCTGTTGACGAAGCATGGTGAGCAATACATGCAGTTGCGGAACAGCAAGGCTCCACTTGTTCAAGATCTCGCTCTGGGCAAAAACATCACGTGGCGTGCCTTGCATAACCAGTTCACCTTGATGGAGCACAAAGAGCCAGTCAGCCATGGTCGCTACTTCCGACATGTCATGTGAGATCAGGACGATTGTCACGCCCTGCTCACGACGTATGCGTTGTAGATAACCGGAAAACTCTGCTCGCCCCGCGCCATCCAAACCAACCGAAGGCTCGTCCAGGATCAAAACCCTGGGAGCCATCGCCAGGACACCTGCCAGGGCGATGCGCCGTCTCTGCCCGCCGCTGAGATCAAAAGGAGAACGCCATCCATACTCGTGAAGCGGCAAGTCCACAGCATCCAGGGCTGCCATGACACGAGAACGTATATCGTGACGGCTCAGCTTCATGCGACGAGGTCCAAAGGCTACGTCAGCAAAGACCGTTTGCTCAAACAACTGTGCCTCGGGAAACTGGAAAAGCATACCGACGCGCTGACGCAAGGCACGCAGGTCAGTGCCTTTCTCGCCCACATTGACGCCATCCACAAGGACTGTACCCTCTGTGGGGCGCAGCAAGCCATTGAAATGCTGGACAAGCGTAGACTTACCAGATCCGTTGAAACCGATAATGGCGACACAACTTCCTCGTTCGACTATCAAATTTATATCATGTAAGGCTTTCTTTGCAAGTGGTCCGGTGGAATAGACATGGGAGAGGTGCTCAACAGTAATAATCGCATCACTCACGCGCTATCTCCTTTGCAATTGCATCTACCTTCACGGCATTAAGCGCAATTGGAAAGCCTGCGGCACGCAAGCGATCGGCCAGCACAATAGGATCGGGGATCACGAGCTTAAGAGATTGCAGCCGTGCAAGATCAGAGAAAAAGGGAGCCGGCGTCGCCTCTAACGTGACACGCCCCTGCTCCATTACAACAATTCGGTCAGCGTAGACAGCCTCTTCAAGCAAATGTGTTACATGCACGATAGTTAAGCCATAGTCTCGATTGAGCTGGGACAAGAGTTTCGTAAGCTCCTGACGCGAAAAGGGATCAAGCATCGAAGTTGCCTCATCAGCAATAATACATTGTGGACGCAGTGCAAGGATTCCCGCGATGGCCAGGCGTTGGCGTTGCCCACCAGAGAGCTTATGCGGAGGCAACTGGCGCAATTGAATAATACCTACCGATTCCATGGCCTCTTTCACTCGCTCACGAATAAACGAGGCGGGTAACCCACGCATACACAAACCCCAGGCAACATCATCCTCAACAACCGTTGCAATAATTTGATTGTCGGGATTCTGAAAGATGATACCTATCCGCTCACGAATAGCACGTTGTTTCGCAACGTCCCGCGTATCCAGGCCGGACACCAGGACACGACCACTATCAGGCAGTAACAAAGCATTACAATGACGAGCCAGGGTCGATTTACCGCTTCCATTGTGCCCTACAATTACGACGTACTCCCCTTCCTGTATCTGAAGGCTCACATCCTGCAAGGCTGGAGCAGGTTTCAGCTCCCCTTTCGTCGTTTTAAGTGCTGGATAGGCATAGGTGATATGCTGAATGTCGATAAGAGGCAAGCCGCTTACGCTTTGATCCATGATTTCCTCACAAGACCCCACTTCATACTAAGCTTAAAGAGACGGCGAGAAGTGCGATGCAGAAACATACCGAGATGCCCACCAGGAAACGGGCGCACGTCATAGCCAAGTAAGCGCACAAACGAATTTGCCACCAGGTAAATCAACGTTACAAAGGGAGACATAAACAGGCAAAGTACTGCATAGAGCGTGAGCCACCAATAGGCAAAGGCGTATGTTGAAAAGGCCGTGACCTGTGGATAAATCTGCGTCTTCCACAGTTGACTAACCCCAAGCCGTGTCGCCAGTAAACCCAGCACAGGAATGGCAGCATCATACCCCTGATGCACTGAGCGGATAATATCATTAAACGATAGCCCTGCAAGCAATGTGAGGAAGAAGACCGCAACATAGAGAAAGAGCGATCCACTGAGCACACCCAACATCAGTAAAGGAAGATGATGGAAACGAAGCTTCATTGTGATCCCTAGAAAAATTCCTGCCAGCCCTTCGAGAAGCATAGAATAAAGATAGTGAGGGCCAATCACAATGCTAATGATAAAGACTGCCACACACATCCCCATCAAGCCAACATACAGACCGCGCCGCAACACCAGCACGGTAAACGCAACGATCGTAAGCATATGAAAAAAAGATGAACCGATGGGCAGAAATGCGGCAATGAATTGAAAGATCACGGCTACATCAGCCAGCAAAGCCCCTTCGGCAATCTCTATAGCCTGCAGATTTCGGAACATGCATACCTCTTAGTATTGTCTTCTCAGAATAAGTATGGATACCTTGCTCATAGCCCTGACATATTTTACCGCCTTAGAGGAGCCGGAACAAGGAAAACCGAAAGACGTATAGTATTACACTACAATCGTACTACGAGGAAGCGTTAAGGAAGTTTTGATTACGAAAATCGTTGTGTATAACTATGAACAAACTCAGCGCGGGCTGAGCTTAGAACCCGCATTAACACTTGTTCTATTCTTAAGAACCTGCTATAGTACAAGCCGTAGTGCTTGGAATCATTAGGCTATAGTTTAGGGAAGTGTGCAGGATGACCTCGCAAGGAACAAGGCAGAAGGCAAAATCACGTTCGGCAGAGCAACCTCTTTTCAGCGCCAATCCTCAGCAAGCAGCAGCCATTGATCATAAAGATGGACCGGCTGCTTTTATTGCGGCTGCCGGCACAGGAAAAACATCTATTCTTGTGCAGCGCCTGGTACGGCTGGTGGCAGATGAAGGTATCGCTCCTGAATCTATTCTCTGTGTTACCTTTACACGCGCTGCGGCCGATGAGATGGAAAAGCGCGCAACAAAAGCTCTGAAGGCGCGAGGGATGACGCTCAAGGATATAAAACCTTTACGTGTGGTCACATTTCATGGGCTTGGGCATCAGATGCTGCGTGAGAAATTACAATGGACGCCGCAGGAACTCAACAAAAGTTTGATAAGTGGAGATCCCCGTCAATGGCTGGCGGAAGATATTATTCGTCCCTGGCGCAGTAATCGTACACGCGGCATGAATTGGGATGTCGAGATAGCAGATGTGCTGCGTGCCGTCGATCGCGCGAAAGAAGATATGATCAAGGCCGATGAATCAACCGATTTCTTCTGCCGCGAGGTGGGGATAGAACCAGAGTTGGCAGAGCGCTATCGGGAGTTTTTTGAATACTACGAGCAGACAAAACAGAAAGAAAAACTCTACGACCTGGCTGATCTCATCTATGTACCGCTCTCACTACTTGAAAGCAGTCCTAAATATCGCAAGACCTGGCAGGGCCGTTATCACTATCTACAGATTGATGAGACGCAGGATACCAATCCATCGCAATACAAGCTCATTCAGTATCTTGCAGCGCCAAAGCACAATGTCGTCATCGTCGGCGACCCCGATCAGGCTATTTATCAGTTCCGTGGTGCGAGTCCAGAAGCCTCCATTCTCTCGTTCCAGACCATGTATCCCAAAGGAAAAATCTATCGTATCGAGCACAACTATCGCTCGACACCACAGATTCTAGCAGCTGCTAATCAACTTATCGGGCATAACGACATCACACCGGGCTTTGAGAAGATGCTGCGCCCAACGCAGCCTGATGGAGCACCTGTCTGGGTTACAGCTTATGAAGATCAAGAGGCCGAGGCCGAGGGTATTGCAAATCGCGTCGATCAGCTTGTGCGCAGTTGGAAAGAGCACCTGGAAGAGTTCTCATACAAAGACATCTTTGTGCTCTCGCGCACAAATCACCACCTGGCATCTTTAGAGATGGCCATGGCTCGCATGCGCATTCCCTATCGCTCAGTTGGAGGATCGTCATTTTTCAAGCGAAAGACAACACGCGATATCCTGGCCTATCTGGCCCTGATCGATGGCATACGCACACATCAGGAGTATGTCACAGCCCGCAACAGTGGCCAACCACTTAAATGGGATGATGTCTTTACGCCAGTTTATTGTGGTGAACAAAACGCGGCCTTTCGCATTATAGCAAACATACCATCGCGCGAATACTTTACTAGCACAGGCAAGACCTCACATCGCTTTACACCGACGTTCTACGGCACCCTCACAGCACATGCAAGCGGACGGCCGCTGCTACAGTATTGCGATGAGCACGCTTACACGATAGCCAAAGAACATCAACTGGGTGTAAAAGACCTGCTGGGGCTGATCAAGCGCCTGGCCGCAAAATGTAGTAATAATCCGGCAGAGGCAATCAAACTCATACGCCAGTATGCCTACGATGTACACCTGCGCCACTACGATAGTAAGCACAAAGAAGACCAGGAAGAAGCGGCTGAGGCTCCAACCCATCATGAAGAGGTCAAACTAGAGGGACGCTACGACGAGCTGGAAGAGTTGACTCAGATCGCCCAACGCCACCATACCATTCGCCACTTTTTACAAGCGATGACACGCTTAAAAGAGCAGGCGGAAGATAGCAGTAAAAATAAACGCGATTGCGTCAATCTCATGACCATTCATAAAAGCAAAGGGCTGGAGTCGCCGGTTGTCTTCGTCATGGGACTCACAGAAGGCATCTTTCCGCATCGACGCGCCTACACACT
>CAXTXB010000068.1:15285-15579 GCA_964247965.1 uncultured Dictyobacter sp.
GCCGTCTTACGCTACCGGGGTAGCGAGGCCCTGCCATCACGTTTCATCGAGGAAGCAGGGCTTACCCCAACAGATGAAGATGGCGTGCTAAACCCCTATCTAATAAAAAGTGATGGCTCACCACGTAAGCCCAACCCCCCTGTAACTACTCCAACCTTATTTGACGCGTAGCATACCTTGATAGGTGATCCCTGACTTCGTTGCTTACTTTCTAAGGTTTAAATTTCCAATGTTGACAAAATTGATCAATTTTGTTCATGTTTATAGATAAAAAACATTGACTTATCATATAAA
>CAXTXB010000069.1:0-4081 GCA_964247965.1 uncultured Dictyobacter sp.
CCACTTTGGCGCGTCGCGCCAAAGTGGCAGGCGGTCAATGAATATCACACAAGAAAAAACATCATTATACGTTATTGCTGTTTACACGCTGTGCAGCATCGATAAAGTATTGAATGGCTTGAGGATTGCTCATTGCATCCACGCTCACCGCCTTATCAACGGGTACGCCCATGAACAGCTTCTTAATGGGAACCTCTAGTTTTTTCCCGCTCAGCGTGCGCGGCACCTCCGGGATGGCTTGAATATCATCGGGGATGTGATGAGGAGAGACATGCGTACGCAGCTCGCCCCTTATCTTCGCCTTTAAAGCATCGTCTAAAACCACTCCCTCGCGTAGCACGACGAAGAGCGGCATGTAGTATTGGCCATGAGGAAGCTCAACGCCGACGACCAAGCTATCCAGTATCTCGGGAATTCCCTCAACCACGCGGTAGATCTCACTGCTCCCCATTCTAATGCCCATCCGGTTAATAGTCGAGTCTGAACGACCGGAGATTACAGCGCTCCCCCGAGGCGTGATTTTGATCCAATCGCCATGACGCCAGATGCCAGGGAACGTCGCAAAGTAGCTTTCGATATAGCGCTTATCGCCAGGATCGTTCCAGAAGAACAGGGGCATAGAGGGCATAGGCTCGGTAATCACCAACTCGCCCACCTCGTCAATCACTGACTGTCCCTGCTCGTCGAAGGCCTCTACACGCGCACCCAAAGAGCGACATTGCAGTTCGCCGGCGTAGACGGGGAGCACAGCTGAACCAGTTACGAAGGCGGAGCATACATCGGTGCCGCCGCTGGCTGAGGCCACCCAGAGATCGCGTTTGACATGCTCGTAGATCCAGTGAAATCCTTCGGGGGGCAGGGGAGAGCCAGTCGAGCCAAGGCCGCGCAGTTTTGCAAGATCGAAGTGCTGCCCGGGCTCAACTCCCGCCTTCATGCAAGACGTAATGTAGCCTGCGCTCGTGCCGAAGAAAGTCATCTGGGTATCCTGGGCGAAGCGCCAGAGCGTGTCCATATCTGGATAACCTGGGCTACCGTCGTAGAGCAAGACCACGCTTTTCGCCAACAGCCCGCCTATTAACAGGTTCCACATCATCCACCCCGTGGTGGTAAACCAGAAGAAGCGGCTACCAGTTCCCAGGTTCATATCGATGACAAGGTTTTTCATATGTTCGAGCAAGATACCGCCGTGTCCCTGGACGATAGCTTTAGGCAAGCCAGTTGTGCCAGAGGAGTAAAGAATCCACAGAGGGTGCTCAAAAGGAACCTGTTCAAAGACGAGCTCGGCAGGCTCACGGGATACATCCTGCCAGGATACAACGCCTGCAAGCTGGACGTTCGCGTTCTGCTGGTTCAAATATGGCACAAGTATCGTCTTTTGCAGCGTAGGCAGTGCCTGTTGCAGTTCTGCCACGACTGGAAGGCGGTCAAAAGCCTTACCACTGTACTGATAGCCATCGACGGCAAAGAGCACCTTTGGTTCAATCTGTTTGAAGCGGTCGATGACGCTACTGGTGCCGAAATCGGGCGCGCAGCTTGACCAGGTTCCACCTATCCTGGCGCAGGCTATAAAACCGATTACAGCCTCAGGTATATTTGGCATGTAAGAGACGACGCGATCCCCACTCTGCACACCCATAGAGCGTAAGGACTGGGAGACGGACCCCACTTTCTGTGTCAATTCGGCCCAGGAAACCTCTACGAGCGAGTGGCGCTCAGAACGAAAGATCAGGGCGGGCTGCTGAGACGTTGCATTGCGAAAGACATGTTCCGCATAGTTGAGCTCGGCCCCCTTAAACCAGGAGGCACGGGGCATTTTGTGGGTAGAGAGCACGGTCGTATAGGGCTTCGACGCCTCGATCTGAAAATAGGCCCAGAGCGAGCTCCAGAAGTCTTCCAGATGTGTCACTGACCACTCCCATAGCTCTTCACGCGTCTGAAAGTCAAGACCCTTCTCGCTAGCCAGCCACTGCATATAATGCGTCACGCTCGCTTGCTTCTTTACGTCTTCCGAAGGTTCCCAGAGGGGCTGATCATCGCCGATTAAAGGGAGCATAATGCAAACTGCCTTTCCCAAAAACATTACAATATGTTTTTCTCTGGCTACGTAACGATATTACAAAAGGCACAAGGTTGACCTTTCTATATACTATTATATGCCCTGCTTCGGGTTGCCTGTACCGTTTTTGTCCTTACAATGTAATAACAATGACTTATCCCAAATTTTTCAAAAATGAGGAACACACGATGTTCCTCATTTTTGAAAAATTTGGGATAAGTCATTGTTATTAGCGTCTCTCCTCATCTTCTATAAGACTATTGTCCTGAAAGTTGAGGATGTCGCGAAAGTACAGTATACTCCCTGGCTGTATGATTTATATTTCTTTAGCCTCAGTTTAGGTGACGAAAGGCGGCAAGTATGGGCAAGCGTGCAAAGCAGCACCTGGATAACACACCGCTTGAAGAGCTGATCGGGCGGGCGCAACCACGTCCATTGATAGGAAGAGAGCAAGAATTCTTCAGGCTGCAGCAGGCTTTGCTTGAAACAGAAAAGATCACACGAGCAACTACAAACGATATACCAGAGCCTGGCTCCTGGGTTATGCCGTCGCGTATTCCTTTTTACCTACTCTATGGGGATATGGGAATAGGCAAAACGCGCCTGGCTGAAGAGGTAGGGCGTGAAGCATATCAACATGATTGGTCTCTTCTCTGGGGACGCGTCTATGCTCAGGAGCGCGCTCCCTACCAATTGTGGGTCGATATCCTACGACAGGCGATGAAGGACAATCTTTGGGAAATGCTAGAAAAAAAGATAGGCGCTTCACTTGCCGGCCCCTTAACTACCCTGCTGCCAGAACTGACACATCTCCTCCGTCAGGAACAAATGCTCACCACAGCATATCCACCTCAACAGTTGTGGGAAGCAATGCTCAACGTCTTACTCCTTTTAGGTGAACACAGACCCGTTTTGATCGTTCTAGACGATCTGCAATGGGCGGACACTAGCAGTTGTGAGTTTCTATCATATCTCTGTCGCCGTCTTGTAGACCTCCCATTCCTACTAATAGGGACCTACCGGAACACTGCATTACCCCAAGAACATGCTCTGGATACCCAGTTGATGCAACTGAAGAGAGAAAGACTCGTCGAATCTTTGCCGCTCGCTCCACTTACAGATTGCCAGATTGCCACATTTGTAGAGCAGATGCCTGTACAGATAGTTCAGCACATTCAATATCTTGCAGCGGGGAATCCCTTCTTTGCAGAAGAGCTGGCGCGGGCAGTAGAGAGCAAGAAAGAGGAGTACACGGCACAGGAGGGACCGGCCCAACACTGGGCATTGCCACAGACAATCGGCGCTCTCTTTGAGCAGAGGCTGGAACGATTGAGCAGCGGCTGTAAGCAGATTCTGTGGTCAGCAGCGGTACTAGGAGTATCATTTTCTCTCTCCACCATCTGCCTTATGCAGATCAAAAAAGGCCAGGCACCCGACAAAGAGAGTATCCTGGCATTGCTCGAAGAAGCCCGGCAAGCAGAAATACTCACGGAGCAGGGAAATGGCGCGAATATCGCCTATCATTTCTGGCATCCGCTCTTACTGCATCACCTGTACGAAAACATTTCTGCGGCCAGGCGCGTCCTTCTTCATCGCCGCGCTGGACAGATCCTGCAAGAACTATATACGCAGAATGAGGAAGAAGGAGCAGCCCTGATCGTTCATCACCTCATTCAGAGTGGAGGCGACAGCAAGCAGATAGTGCATTATGCAGAAATTGCAGGGCAGCGCGCATATAGACTCTCGGCGTATTCTGATGCAGAAAGATACTATCGGCAAGCCATTCAACATTTGCAAGAGTATTTACAAAAACGACTACAGATAGCATCAGAGGAGCAGCTCCATATTGCATCTCTACAAGAGTATCTGGCCGAGTGTCTGCGTGTCCTGAATCGTCCAGAGGAAGCTTGCCAGGTCTACGAACAGATTCTCACGATCTATAGCCAGCATCACGCCCCCGAGAACGCAATGAATGTGCAACTACAAGCACTGCTGCTGTTTCATATTGCGCGCACATGGTACAAC
>CAXTXB010000069.1:4091-5431 GCA_964247965.1 uncultured Dictyobacter sp.
ACATTACAGTACTGCGAGCAGGCAGAACATATGCTAAATGCGGCCGGGGGAACAAACGGAGGAGCCAGGGCGTACACCTACTTGCAACAAAGCTACGTCTACTGGCGCAAGGGCCTATATGCACAGGCTCGGAAAATCGCGCAACAAGCATGTTCACTCTTCGAGGACATGCTACAACAACAGGAAACAGGCAGCGAACTGATAGAGCATGCATCTCCAATAAAGCGTATGCTCATGGCGGATATTGTAGGTATGGCCCACGCTTATTATCACCTTGCAGCAATTACCAATTCTTCAGGACAGTATGTAGAAGCCCTCGTCTACTTGAATAAAGCGTTGAAGATTTATGAGCAGCAAAGCCGGAGACGAAATATCGCAATTGTCTGCAACGATATCGGAGATATTCATCTCCGGCTAGCCGATTTCCTTCAGGCGCAAGCCTTTTTCGAACGGGGATTACAGGACGCAAAATATGTCGGAGATTCTCTGTTAGTAGCTTACATCACAGGGAATTCGGGCATATTGGCTCTGCGCTGCGGTCAACTTGTCAGGGCTGAAGCTCACTTCAAGTATGCAATCATGCAGGTTGAACAGTGTAATGAGCTCATAGGGAAAGTATTATTCTCTCCCTATCTAGCTCTACTGTTGAGCGAGCAGGGAAAGATATCCCAGGCACAAAGCATCCTTCATTCCGCCCTCACAATAGCTCGACGTCTGCACCTGGTACCCTACATTGGATATGTACTTATTACATTGGGAAACATGCGCCTCATTCAGGCTATGGCTGAACACAAAGATGAACAGACAAGCATTTTTGATGAAGCGGTTATACATTTACTTAAAAGAGCTAGAAGAACGTTGGAGCGTGCTCTGACATTTGAAGGAATAGATGCCGAAATACACCTCGAAGGCTGCCTCTCGCTTTTAGAGGTAAGCTGGCTACTCGATAGACGCGAACCAATTTATGAACAGGTCATTTTACTGCGGACAAAGTGCGAACAACGTGGCCTCACCTGGCTTCTACCCAGGGTAGAACGACTACTAGGAACCATTCTGACAACAAATAATAGTCATGAGCAGGCTATGCTGCACTTTGAGCAATCTCTGCACTACGCCCGCCGCTATGATCTGCGCTGGGAATATGGTCGCACGCTGCACAGCTACGGCGGAGGTTTACTCAGACAATCGGCGCACACAAGTTATGCACGCGGCATACAATATTTGCAGGAGGCGCATCAAGTTTTTGCTAGCTGCCAGGCGCTACGCGATCTGCGCAAGGTGGAGCTGCTCCTTGCATCCTCTGTCTCGCTTGTCAAGCTCTAAAAACGTTAGAGTAGCCC
>CAXTXB010000069.1:5441-10186 GCA_964247965.1 uncultured Dictyobacter sp.
TGCCGAATTTTTGGAAAATTAGGAACAGCGTTTTTTCCAAAAATTCGGCATGGGTTACTCTAACGTTTTTAGAGCTTGACAGGAAAATAGGCACGCGTCTATCATTATTTCTATAATGATTGTTGGTTAAGTAGAGAAGGCACCACTATGATTGTTGATAAACCACTATCTGAGCTTGAAAACTATCGTCCACCTCTGACGGTCGCACCCGACTTCAACGACTTCTGGGTGCAGACACTCGCCGAGAGTGCTGCACAACCACTCAACGCGACCGTTGAAGAATATGCATTTCCAAGCGATCGCGTTACGGTCTACAAGGTACGCTACGATGGCTTTGGGCAAGGGACACGTATAGCAGGCTGGTACCTTGTGCCAAATGAGCAGTATCGTATCATCGACAACGGAAAGACACCGACGCTGGTTTACTATCATGGCTACAGCGGCAGTAAAAGTTTGCCTGTGAGATATATGGCCTGGGCCTTAGAAGGGTACTGTGTCTTTGCCGTCGATACCCGTGGACAGAATGGTGAAACGCCAGATAACAATGTCTACTCTAGTGGCAGCGTGCTCGGCTGCATGACGAAGGGTATCCTGGACCTCCATAGTTATTATTATCGCTATGCCTACATGGATTGCGTACGCGCTATAGATTTTTTACGCTCTCGATCAGAGGTCGGAGCAATAATCCCGACGGGGGCCAGCCAGGGGGGTGGCTTAACGCTTGCGGTGGCGGCACTGGCAGGTGATAAGGGAATCGCGGCTGCGATGCCAGATGTTCCATTTCTCAGCCATTTTCAGCGCTCAGTTGAAATGTTTACCGAGGGTCCCTATCGCGAACTAGTCGATTACTGGAAGAGCCATCCCTACAACGTCGAGGCAAGCTACCATACATTAAGCTATTTTGATGGCATGAATCTAGCACCACGCATTCGTTGCCCGGTCTTGCTCTCGGTCGCCCTGCTCGACACCATCTGCCCACCTTCGACCGGTTTTGCCGTCTATAATCATCTAGCATGTGAGAAAACCATCAAGATCTATCCGTACAATGGACATGAAGGGGGCAGCGAGTTCCACGAAGTAGAAAAATATAGCTTTGTGCGCGAGATTCTCAAACAGTTGTAACAGGAAAATAGTGTTTTTAAATTATTGTTCATTTTTAAATTTCTTGCATTTCTACACATTTTTACGTCTCACGTAAAAATGTGTAGAAATGCAAGAAATTTAAAAATGAACAATAATTTAAAGATCCTCTTAAACTATGACATACGTTGTGATACAATATGGGATATATGTAATTGACACAGGAAAATTCAGAGCTTGAGATGAATAGATTTACAATGCTTTTGACACGAGGCCTGTTATTGTGTTGCCCTGTCTGCGGAAGAGGCAAACTGTTCTCGGGCCTGCTCACGATGAATAAACAATGCGCTTATTGTCACTTTACTTTTGAGCGTGAAGAGGGCTACTTCACTAGTTCAATGGCGATTAATCTCGTGTTTAGTGAGTTGCTGGTGACTGCTTTTGCATTGCCTTTAGCTGCTAATCAAAGTGTACCTATCTTACCAGTTCTATTGATTGGAGCACCGCTGGCACTTCTTCTACCGGTCCTCTTCTTCCCTCATAGCAGAAGCATATGGTTAGCAATGGATCACTATATGCACCCTCTTAATAGAGATGAGCTATCCACCACAACAATCGACATACTTCAACATGGGTCCAGGGAAGAGAGACAAGACGTTTTGTAGGCAGTGATATATAATTACACATTACAGGGGCTTTCATTTTATATATATGTCAGGTTATACTTGTCTATATCAAAAAATACCACTCTACTGTACCTTTTTGAGCAGGGAGAACGTGGTCGAGAACAGAATGTAAATGGTTAGCTTCTTAACTCCGTCATAGTACCTACATAACTGCTTAGGCGACAGGTTCTTAGGGATATGCAGAAAGATAGATGACATATGCCTGGCAAGAAACATCGTTTATTTTCTAGTAGAGTTGGAACGGCGCTGCTCAAGGTTGGCCTTCTGTTTATTGGCCTGGCTATGTTCTTGTTCTCTCTACCAGTTGCCACTGCTGCGACCTCCATCAATAAAGGTAGTACGTTTGATCTTCAGGTAGATATTGGCTTTAACTCAGTATTGAAGCAGGGTGCCTGGATGCCTGTCATTGCCACGGTCAAGAATAATGGGCAAAGCGATTTTTCTGGTAGTATCATGGCTGAAACGTATAATGGCAACGCAAATGGTACAAGCCAGAATATGACGGCGTCCCCACAAACATTTTCTACTCCGGTAAAGCTGGTCCATGGTAAGGTCGTGCAGACAACCATCTATGTACCCTTAAGCGTGGACCCGCTCCTCCCAGGCGGTGTTATAGTCGAGCTGATAGATAATCATAATCAGATTATGCGCGCACGCACAAAGATGGTTAATGCCCCTGATCCAAGTTCAATCACCATTGGCATTCTCTCAGATCAGCATAGCGGATTCGATGTGCTGAAAAGCTTAAATGTGCCCACGCAGCAGACATCGATAGACTTCACCTTTCTCAATGCCAGAACGCTTCCCGCACTTACGACCGTTCTCAATAACTTCGATGCAATCGTGCTTGATAATTTCACGACAAGTAGCCTGGGGCCTGAACAGATAGGTGCGTTGCACACCTGGGTTAATCAGGGAGGGACGCTGCTGGAGGTGGGGGGAGCCGATTGGCAACGCACCCTTGGACCACTTCCGGCAGCGATGCGTCCTGTAACACTCGATGGCTCGTTTGAACTGCCATCCGGCACTCGGATGTTTCTCCAGGAGAGCTCGCTATCCAACCTGGCCCCAACTTCACACTTAAATCCAGGATCAAGGTCAAAAATAAAGGCAGCGAGCATAGCTCTCGCGACAGACGCGCTCAATGTACCGGTTACAGCGAGTATGGCGACGGCTCAGGACGATTCAACGGACAATAGTACAGTATCAGTTCTGGCAAGCTACAATGACGTTCCTTTATTTGTTCAGGCACGACAGGGAACTGGCAATATTTGTTATATTGCTATTGATCCAGCAGGCCCGGCACTCAATAAGTGGGAAGGAAAGGGCAATCTATGGACGCAACTTCTCACTCACGCCCTTGGAGATCATCTGCTTATTACTAGTGGAGCACAGAAATACGACAATGGTCAGGGAGGACTCCTTACGCGTGGGGGTGTATTACCGGCCCTTGAACCAAATTTTTCTTTTGCACCAGTTACCTTCCTCTTTCTGCTGCTTGGATACCTGGCATTTCTTGGCCCCGTGCGCCTTCTTCTGATGAAGCGGCTTAGACATCCCGCGTGGAGCTGGAGGATTATGCTGAGCGGTATGGTTATCTTTACGCTGGTCTCTTACGGCATCGCATTTTATCAGAAGAATGCCTCGCTCACCAACAATAGCCTTTCTGTTATGCGATTGAACGAAAGCGGCTCAGAGGCGCACGTAACAACATATATGGGAATTTTTGTACCCAACAAAGGAAACTTCAATGTCCGCATACCGGGCGTAAACCAGGTGCTCGCTGTAGCCGATCCGCAGATGGCACTCAATGCCTACGGAACGAATATGGACCCAGGCGCATCTATCAGCTACGAAGAACACGAAACAGACATCAGCCTCGAAACTATCGACACCTGGACGTATCATCCCATGGTGGTTGAGCAGGATCAGCATATTACGGGGGGAGTGGAGACACAGCTCAAGCTACAAGGCGAGAATCTCATTGGGACGATAACCAATCACATGAAAACAGCGCTTAACGATATGTATGTACTTCTACCACATAGCTTTGTTGCTATTGGACACCTGGAGGCAGGGCAAAAGCGTACTATCTTTCTTCCACTGCAGAGTAACACGACGAATCCAGATACGTTGCTCGCAGATCAGATAGCCAGGAGCCGTGGTCTGCCATCCTCTTACTTTCCCTATGCCAACCAGGGACAACCTCAAAACGACTTTCAGCGTCACATGGCGCAACTCTCGATTCTGAGTGGTGCTGGCTCCTCATTTATTCCCTGTGAAGGTTCATGTTCTACGCGTGCCATTACAAACAATCAAAGTGTTGTCATTTCTTCGCACGCACACAATGCGAATCCCGCTTTGCTGAGTGGCAATGATCCGCTGATGATTGAAAATGCCCCGGCTACACTCATCGGCTGGTCAGATCAGTCTCTGGATGGCAGTAACGATACTACGATTAATGGAGGGCGGCCTGGAGGTTATCATGATACGCTGCTGCAGATGCCTGTCAGTCTGCATCTCGCAGCGCCTTTTAGACTACCAGCAACCTACATCTCTGGACATATTGTCTCCACACAAGGAAGCGACGCGTCGCTCATAGCACCCAATTTGTACACTATATCGAAGGGAAGTATCAACTTCGAGTTCGACTTCCCGCATAGGATAAGCCCTTATGTTCAGTTGCTTTCTATAGACATTCCACATGCGCTCAACGGGAAGACATTCCCGTCTGTCTATGGCTATCTGCAAGCTTCTCTGTACAATTGGAAAAGCAACGCATGGGACAAATTTTCGCTCTACCCCGATAGTCTGAGTACTATCAAACCCGATAATTATTTAGGGCAGAATGGCAACCTTCTGTTACAAATTACCAACGCAAACAACTCTAAGCCATCTTCTAGCCCAATCTACTTCAACAGGCCAGGCTTAAATTTTTTTTAAAAAAAAATAGTTAAATTAATAAAAAAATGTTGATTT
>CAXTXB010000069.1:10196-15495 GCA_964247965.1 uncultured Dictyobacter sp.
AAAAACTGTCTAAAATTCCTAAAATTTTTTTCATTGGCCAATTTTTTAAAAAATTTAACTATTTTTAGTTAAAACAAATTTAAGCCTGGCCTGTTGGCACTTGCACTCTGAGAGCATTTATGGTTAAATGCCAGGAGCATGACAGATAAACATTCAAAAGATACAGTCCACAAGCGTATAGTTCAGGCATTCGAGGCTCTTAATGCCCGAGAAGATAGTCAGATCGATTTAGCGCAGGCAGCCCTTCTCATTGCCAGCATCGAGTATTCCAACCTGGATCAGGCGCAGTCCCTTACATACCTCGACGCGTTAGCACGCCGGGTCAGGGCGTTACTCGCTCTTCCAGAGCCGGACGTAGCTCCTCAACTGCCAGAGGGCGTCGGACCACTCAGCGTTATAGATGCAATCAACAAAGTCCTTTTTGAGGATGAAAACTTTCACGGCAATAAGGACGACTACTATAATCCCGACAATAGCTTTCTTAACAAGGTATTAGAGCGACGTACCGGCATCCCTATCACACTCTCTCTCGTTTACATAGAGGTTGGCAAACGTGTAGGCATCCAGATAGATGGCATTGGCTTCCCCTATCACTTCATGGTCCGCCATCAGTGGGATCAGAGCGTTGTTTATATTGATCCCTTCGCGGGTGGCACTCTACTCACCGAACAAGACTGCGAAGAGCATCTACAACAGATTGCTCAACGCAGAGTAAGCTTGCAACGACAATGGTTTGAGCCAATCACACATAGACATATGCTCACTCGCATGCTCAACAATCTCAAGTATATCTACATGAATAAAGATGACTATGAGCATGCGCTGGCCATCTGTGATCTCATTATCCTGCTCATACCCCAGACAGGGATCGAATGGCGAGACCGCGGCTTGATGCATCTCCAGCTCAAGCACTACGGGCGTGCCCTACAAGATCTAAATGCCTATCTGAAACTGTCACCTAAAGCTGATGACCGCTACGAGATACGCACTCATATTAAAACTATTCGCGATACGCTTGCTATGCTCAACTAGACAAAGCTCAAGGCGGAGTAGATGGAGCCCAGATGCCGGCTGGGCCTATTTTCTAGCATGGTTGTGTGAATGAAGCCGTTTTGCCCGGCCAACTTCTGCCACGTTGGAAATGAAAGCGGGTACGGCACCCACATATTGCCCTGGTCAACATTGTACTCTACCAGGAGTAAACGTGCGCCGGGCTTCAGATATCTGTGTATCTGTTGGAGTGCCGCAGCTTTTTCACGTACAAAATGTAAAGAATTCGCCATCACGGCTCCATCGAGTAATGGGAGATCCAGTGGACGGGTGAAATCGGCACGAAGATATTGAACAGTAACCTGTGGAAAGCGCGAACTGAGCTCACGCTCCTGCTGCCTGAGCACCCCTTGATCCTTATCAACAGAATAGATGGAGGCAGATGGGCCAAGGAGATCGGCCAGGGCCAGGGTAAATGCGCCCGAACCAGAGCCCAGATCAGCCCACACGCCCCCAATTTCCCCAATTCCTTTACGTAAGAGCCGCACATGATCATTGTGATCCATATATTCTATTACTTTCCTATCCCTCTATCGGCAAGCCTTCCATGGCCATAATTTTTAATGCGTTGGTCGTCGGACTGGGTCCAGAGCGCAGAATATAATCAAAGACCATCCTACCATCAACAACATCTTCACGGAAGTGATAATTCCTGACCTGCGGCAAGGTATCAGCCAGGTTGACCAACTCCAGGTCATGCGTTGAGATCGCTCCAACACAATTATGGCCTACAAGCGCCCGCACAAAAGATCGGCTCCCTATCAAGCGCTCACGGTTATTCGTCCCCTTGAATATCTCGTCAATTAAGAAGAAAAGCGGCGGTTGGCCAGACAGATCCAGCGCATCTAAGAGACCACGCAGGCGCTTGACCTCAGCATAGAAGTAAGAGTAGCCGTCAGTTACCGAATCAGTCACACGGATACAGGTATAGAGCCTGAAGAGACTAGAGCGGAAGTCAGTCGCATCAACTGGTCCACCAGCATAGGCCAGGCAGAGATTTACACCTAGAGTACGCAGAAACGTACTTTTGCCCGCCATATTTGAGCCAGTAATAATTACCACTTCACCCAGCGTATCCATGATAAAATCATTGGTTACTTTCTTCTCCACAGGTATAAGAGGGTGTCCCAGCGCAAGGCCAGAGAAAAGCTCGCTCTGCTTATCCTGCACGCTTACCTCTCCAGCAGGCGATGTAATTTCAGGAAGAATATATTCTGGGTTCAGATAGGCGAAAGAAGCCAGGGAGCAGAGTGCCTCTAGCTCGAACCAGGTATCAAGCCAGGTCGGAAGACGATCCGCAAGCTGCGCTTTATACTGGCTCAAGCGATAGGCACAATAGAAATCCCACGGCACCAGGGCATTGACAAGCAACCAGAGCAAACCATTATTCTTCAGCGTTGCCAGCGAGGCGATGCGCGCCGTCCCCTTTAGAAGGGCCGAGGGACCCGATGAACGGTCTTGAAAAAACGGCGCGCACATCGTCTTCAGGCGCGCGTGAGAGCCATAAGGATATGTCTCCAGGTACGAAAAGATCAAGCTCAACGTCGCGAAAGCATAGCGCAGATAGGTCGCATCCTCAAACATATCCCCACGCCGATCAGCAGTGGAGAAGAAAAAAAGTAGCGAGATCACCAGTGAATAGTACCAGAGCTGCGGCATGGAAGGAAGAACAAGGGAGAGAATCAAAAGCACAATAGTCAGAATGTTAAATGCAGTCGAAAACAGAAAGAGCGGGCGCAGCGAGGTCGAGCGATCCTGCCTCTGTAGCCAGTTCAGCAAACGCTTGCCCTCTAATTCCTCAGCCGAGCGACCAGCGGCAACAACCGAATTGAGAATTAGTCGATCACGAAAGCGCGTCATGGGCATCAACTCGCGTACGAGCGCCTGACGCTTCTGAATGTTTTGCAGGTCTGGACCTGTGTTTAACAACCAGTTGCGCAAACGTAGAGTTCCTTCACGCGAGATAGCCGTATTGAGCAACTGGTGAACTGAGCGCAATCCAGTAATATCTAGATCATACTCAAAAGGATGCCCCTCCTGCGGGCCAGGCGAGTACGCCACCGGGATATGCTCCCAATCTAGCTTCATACGCGCAATATGAGCCGACTTAATATATATCCAGCGTGTATGACGAGCAATGCTGCGATCAATCTGACCATGGAAATGGGCCAGGACACCAAAGATCCCCATAGCAAACACAAAAACGGGTAGCGCAACCCACCACCCAAACACAATAAGCAGAATGACACTGAGGACCAGCCCCCCAAAAAAGACCGCCACACGAGCCCACGAAAAGCTATTGCTGCGCGGGGTCAAGCTATTAACGTGCCGCCGAGCACGCCTGATCTGCCCTTCAAGCAGCTCCATACGTTCCTGTTTCTTCGTCACCACTATCTATATCCTTTGAATTGTTTGTTATTACTATAATTAAAAGTCTAGCACTTTAAGACGTATGTAACAATGCCTTTATCAAGCTACCATATGTTATGCTAGATAGTATCCGGAACGGCAGCAATTTATGACAAGCTCAATAAAGAGATAGCCATAGTATTATGGCTATAAGAATAGCATCGTTCGAGAAAACAGCAAAGATGCAAAGCACAAGGCAGGAGGAAATTTCAAGATGCAATTACAGGATAAGACTATTTTTGTAACGGGCGGTGCATCGGGACTTGGCGCAGCGTGCGTGCGGCTCCTGGTTCAATTGGGGGCGAAAGTCGCCATTGCCGATCTGAATGGTGAGGCCGGGAACGCGCTGGCGAAGGAGCTAGGGGACGCAGGATTATTTCTAGAAACGAATGTGACTGAGGAAGTCTCTGTACAAAATTCTGTGAAGAGTACACTGGAGCATTTTGGTAGCTTGCATGGAGTTATCAACTGCGCGGGCATTGGAACGGCTGGGAAGGTCATCGGTCGCGACGGGCCACTCAAACTGGAGGCGTTTACCAGGGTTATCAGCGTCAATCTGATTGGTACATTCAATGTCATTCGGCTGGCGGCGGCGGTGATGACTGAGAATACGCCTAACGAGGGCGGTGAGCGCGGCGTGATTATTAATACGGCCTCAATCGCGGCCTTTGATGGGCAGATTGGGCAGGCGGCATATTCGGCGTCGAAGGGCGGCATTGTAGGCATGACATTACCAATTGCACGCGAATTCGCACGCTACGGCATTCGAGTTATGACCATAGCCCCAGGAATCTTTGAGACGCCGCTACTAGGGACGTTGCCCGAGGGCGCACGGCGCACCTTAGAACAACAGGTCCCATTCCCACCTCGGCTCGGCAGGCCGGAAGAATATGCAGCCCTGGTAAAACATATCATAGAGAACGAAATGCTAAATGGAGAAATAATAAGGTTAGATGGTGCTATACGCATGCCTCCCAAATAATACGGGCAGATAATTATCTTGCGTCGAAAAGGGACTAAAAGCCCCTTTTCGACTGCCCTAGTTTCCCTTATAAAAGCTTCCATTCACCATCGCGTTGACCGACGGTATAATATCCCCTGGTACGTTTCCGAACCTGTTGTACTTTAAGATACGAGACTAACATTCAGTTGTACAGTGCCATCACGAAGACTTGCGCAGCCTTCATCGTGATATCACCGTGAACAGTCTGAGCATATCCAGATGCAAATTGGTCGTCTACTGAAATTGTTTCAATAAGAAAGGAGTAGGATTGTGCAGCTTATTCGTTATAAGTCAGCCGCAGGCAACGTCATACTCGGTCTAGCCAATGGGACTAGCGGTGTCAGGTCCTTCTCGGCAGCAAATACCGCTCTTCATGAGCTATTACGCTTACCCGCCAACGAGCTCCGTCGCGTGATTGAGGAGGCTGTGAATAAGGCTGATAAAGCTGGAGGTGAGGAGGGAACAGTGCTTGCTCCAATCGATGGGGAGACGGAGGTGTGGGCGGCGGGGGTGACGTATGAGCGGTCGGAGGTGGCGCGGCGCGAGGAGAGCGAGACGCCGGATATCTATGCGAAGGTGTATAAAGCGGAGCGGCCCGAGATCTTCTTTAAGGCGAATGCGCGCCGGGTGGTGGGACAGAACGGGACGATTGCGGTACGCGCCGATTCAAGCTGGGATGTGCCAGAGCCGGAGCTGGCGGTGGTGATCAACGCACATGGAGAGATTGTAGGCTACTGCATCGCGAACGATGTCAGCTCTCGCAGTATTGAGGGAGAGAATCCGCTGTACCTGCCGCAGGCCAAGGTGTACGCGGGAAGCTGCGCGCTAGGTCCTGGT
>CAXTXB010000070.1:0-10403 GCA_964247965.1 uncultured Dictyobacter sp.
CCAGGGTACGCAATTTGTCGTTCTGACGCAAACGGCGTAAACGAACTGTTGGGAAATTACTCATGATACTTATACCTCCGCTTGCTTATTCAATACATCAGCGATAACACTTACAGTTTCCTCGATCAGTGCGTCCTCAAGAGCAAGCGAGATGAAACACGACTCAAACTGAGAGGGGGGAAGGTAGATGCCACGTGCCAGCATAGACCAGAAATAACGCGCGAAACGTGCAGTATCTGACCTCCTGGCACTGGCATAATCAGTTACCGGGTCCTGCGAGAAGTAGAGACAGAACATAGCGCCTATACGCTGGAACTGAGCATCAATGCCTGTATCATGCAATACTTTATGAATTCCATCGCCCAGCAGTTGACTCTTCCGCTCCAGGGCAGCATACTGTCCGGGCTTTCTCAGCTCTTTCAATGTTGCAATACCAGCAGCCATTGCAAGCGGATTACCAGAAAGTGTTCCAGCCTGGTACATAGGACCGACGGGAGCAACAAGTTGCATAATCTCGCGCCGCCCACCATAGGCTCCAACCGGCAGTCCTCCACCGATAATCTTCCCGAAACAGGTCAAATCAGGAGCAATACCTGCGCGCTCTTGCATGCCGCCCAGGGCGACACGGAAGCCTGTCATCACTTCATCAAAGATCAGCAGCGCTCCATACTTTTGTGAAAGCTCACGCAGGCTCTCCAGGAAGCCAGGGAAGGGTAAAACCAGGCCCATGTTTGCCGCAACGGGCTCCACAATGATCGCTGCGATCTCATCTGGATAGGTCAGGAACAACTGCTCAACCGCAGCAGCATCGTTGTAGGCAATAGAGAGCGTGTTGTGAGTCGTTTCTGGCGGCACGCCCGGACTATCGGGCAAGCCCATCGTTGCCACGCCAGATCCTGCCTGCACGAGCAGCATATCGGCATGGCCATGATAGCAGCCACTAAACTTGATAATTTTAGTGCGCCCTGTGTATGCGCGGGCCAGGCGTAGCGCACTCATCGTCGCCTCAGTGCCCGAATTGACGAAACGGATCATTTCGATTGAGGGCACACTCTCGATCACCAGCTTTGCCAGCTCGCTCTCAGCCTCGGTCGGAGCTCCGAAGCTAAAGCCATGCTTGCTTGCCTCTATAACGGCATGGAGAACTGGAGGGTAAGCGTGACCAAGGATCATCGGACCCCAGGATTGCACATAGTCGAGGTAGCGATTGCCATCAACATCATAGAGATAGGGACCCTCCGCGTGCTCGATGAAGATCGGATCGCCACCTACGCCGCGAAAGGCACGCACTGGACTATTGACCCCACCTGGAAGTAGACGCTGTGCCTCCTGAAAAAGTGTGTGCGAACGCGTTAATGTCAGCTCACTGGATGGATGTATCTGTTCCAATTTTCCATTCCCCTTCTCTACATAGAAATAAAGGAGCACACAAAAGTGCACTCCTTCTGTTTACTATGCACCAATTGAATCCAGTATCTCATCAATAGACTGGGCAACACAGGTATACATCGGCGTATCGCGCAGGGTGTACTGACTGGCTTCCGTCTCACGCAGTTCCTGGACCAGGTCAAGGAAGTCTGAGATAATATCCGTCTCGAAGGCAACGACAAACTCCTGGTCATCCAGGCCAAACGAATACGTCGTATTCAACGAGACGCTCGGATACTTCAACCCAACACGGATGTGCTCGGCCATCATACGCCGGCGCTCTTCTAGAGACAGCACATACCATGGGCGCGTCTTCACGAAGGGATAGACAAAGAGATATTTCTTATCATCAGGAGTAATCACCAGGCGAGGATCGTGAGCGCCGCGAGCGTTCTTCCCGACATAGACAGAGCGCTTGGTCATCGAGAGCATAGACTGGGTTTCACGCAAGTAGGGACCCATCGTGCTGCGACGAATCTGGCTGCTTAAGAGGCGTAAATTATCAATATCATAGGTTGCCTGCCAGAGCATGAAATCGCAATCAGAGCGTACGCCGTACAAGGCAAAGCTACGCACAAGTTCATCCTTGGCATAATCATCAAAGATCTGCTGCAGTTGCTGCTTGCCCTGGGCACGCACATCAGCCGGGAGCAACTGCCACTGCTGATCAAGCTTATAAAATGTGAAACGAACGAGCTGACGCGGCTGCTTTGGCTTTGGCTGCTCTACAGATGGCTTCGTCTCAGACTGTACATTATCTGTTTGCGATGTGGTTGTTTGATCGATCATAATTTTTCTCCATATTCTTTCTACCCGCCAACGCCCTCTCGGGCTAGCTATCGCCCAGGCGGGCTGCAAGGTGATCCTCGTGTAGAACTATCGCATCCACAAGACCGTCGATGGTGAACTCTTTTGCTTCAATGTCAATGCGCAAACCCAGCTCACGTGCGGTCTGGGATGTAATTGGACCAATACTCGCGAACTGTGTATGGCGGATAACCTGTGCTACTACCTGGTCAGGTTGTTCAGGAGTACAGCTTTTTAGCCATGCAACAAAGTTTCGCACGGTTGAAGAGCTGGTAAAGGTTAATACATCAAGCTGCCCATTCTGTAAGAGACGGAAAACTTCGCGTCCATGCTCATCGTCACGGGCAACCGGCAAAGTATAGTAAGCAGCGACTTCATCAACCAGCGCGCCAGCCTCCTGTAGCCCAGTAAAAAGTACCTTCCGTGCCTCTGAAGCACGGGCCAGGAGGATACGCTGACCAGTCAGGGGAAGCTGGCGTTGACGAGCGTCCTCTAGTAAGGCCCGTGTCACCCCCTCGGCAATATACTCATCAGGCACAAGATCAGCGGTCACCCCATACTCGGCAAGGGCTGCAGCAGTGGCTGGACCTATGGTAGCAATGCGCACTCTATGCATTGCACGTGGATCATATCCTAGCTCACGTAAACGCTGCAAGCAGATATGAACTCCATTCGCACTGGTCAGCACGAGCCAGGCATAACTGGTTTCATCCGATGCATATAAGCGCTTTAAAGCTGCATCCAACGCATGCCAATCAGTTGGAGGAACGATGCAAATAGTTGGAAACTCTACCGGGACGGCTCCCAGGAGACGCAGCTTCTCGCTTAACGCGCCCGCCTGCTCACGTGTCCGCGTCACCAGGATATGCTTGCCTGCGAGAGGAGCGACCACCGACTTAGACATGCAAACTCTCCTGCTCCCTCAATAAGGTTAAAGACTGAATGATCTCCTGCGCGCCCTGTGTCAAGGCCTGTTCAGCAGCACGAACGCCGAGTTGCTCGGCGTCTGCAATTGTAGAGGTAGCAGTCCAGGGCATCCGCTGCATTACCTCTATTCGACGCTGACCATCCAGGCTCGCCACCAGCCCACGTAAAGTGAACGTCTCATCGGTGATGGAGCCATAGGCAGCCACCGGTAAGTAGCATCCAGCTCCCAGCCGGCGCATAAACATACGCTCGGCACTTGTGGCAGCGTGTACAGCCAGGTCCTGAAGCGGGGCCAGGATCTCCTGTATCACTGCCTCATCGCGACATTCCAGGGCAAGGGCTCCCTGACCGGGAGCAGGCAACATCATATCGACGGGAAAATAGGTAAGTCGCCCAGCGAGGCGCGTCGACAGATCTAAGCGGTGCAAGCCGGCGGATGCGAGAACAATGCCGTCATAGCCCCCTGCATCAAGCTTGCGAATGCGCGTATCGACATTGCCACGCAGAGGCAAGATCTCCGCATTGGGACAAAACTCACGGATCTGCGCGGTACGGCGTAAACTACCCGTTCCAATGGCAAGGGGAGCATCCACATCAGCATTCGCAGAAACGAGGCGACCTTTCTCTATAAGAAACGGTTCTCGCGACACAAAGACATCGCGTACATCCTCACGTGGACCCACGACGACAATACTCAGGCCGTCCGGCTGGATCGTTGGTAGATCTTTTAAGCTATGGACTGCAAGGTCAACGCGATGCTCCTGCAGGGCACGCTCAATCTCTGTCACAAAGACGCCATCGCCGCCGATTTGAGCCAGAGGGACGTTGGTGATGCGATCCCCTATTGTGCGTATCTGTTCAATTGACACATTGAGATTGGGCCGACGCAGTCGCTGCGCTATCCAATTGGCTTGAAACATCGCGAGTTTGCTTGCTCGCGTTCCTATCGTTATTCTCATTTTCATTCTCTTCTAAATCAAACAAAAATCGCATAGCCTCAGCATAAACATGTCCCTGACCAGCCGCCGCCGCATCCTTTAATCTCAGCATAGGTGTATGTAATAATTTATTCATAAGTCGATTTGTGAGTTCCTGGACAGCCGCGACCTCGCGCTCAGAAAGCGTGGGAGATAACTGACGCATAGTACGCGTCAGTTCTTGCTGTCGTAACAGATCGGCATGCCGCCGCAGATTACTAATCGTATCAACCACGCTCAGCGAAGTGAGCCAGCGCTCAAACGCGCTGGTCTCTTCAGCGATAATGGCCTGCACATGCTCTGTCTCTTGCAGCCGCAGTTGTATACCTCGATCCACCTCCGCCTGCAGGTCATCCAGATTGTAGAGATGAACGCCAGGCAGCGCTCCCACGGAGGAATCGACATCGCGCGGAAGGGCGATATCGATAAGTAACAGAGAGCGGCCATTTCGAGCCGCCATCACACGTTGCGCCAATTCACGGGTAATAATGGCGTGTGGGGCCATAGTCGAGCTGATGACAACATCAGATTCCACCAGGGCTTCCGCTAGTTCCGCGAAGGGACGATGAACAGCTTGCAATGATTGAGCAAGCTCCATTGCGTGTGTCTGGGTACGATTGACAATAACCAGGCGCTCAGCTCCATTGTCACGCAGATTACGAGCGGCAAGCTCACTCATTTTCCCTGAACCAATGAGTAAAATGCTCGCCCTGGAGAATTCGGGGAGCAGATGCTTTGCCAGTTGTACTGCGACATGGCTCAAGGATGCCGCACTACGACTGATACCAGTCTCACTGCGAGCACGCTTCCCTGCGACCACGGCTGACCTGAAAAGCGCCGAGGTGATAGGCCCGGCATAGCCTCCTCCCTGGGCAACTTCCAGCGCCTCAACAACCTGACCCTGGATCTGAGCCTCCCCGGGCACAAGTGAGTAGAGGCCGCTGGTCACACCGAAGAGGTGAGAGACCGCAAGATCATCTATAAAACTGTAGTGATGTGCCTCTAGCTCATCATAGGCAACCTGGCGCGTTTCGCTTAATACATGAAGTAGATCTAAGCGACCCTGGATTGCTTCGTCACAAACGGCATAGAGTTCTACACGGTTACATGTAGAAAGTAAGATGCTCTCCTTGCTTATCTGCTTAGACGCCTGAAGTAGCTGTAGTATTTGACGCGCAGAACACGCAAGGCGTTCACGCAAGGCGATTGATGCGGTGGTATGGTCAACGCCAACGACGACGATATGCATGCAAACCTCATAAACCTCTAGTTAGTTTATACTTCTATAGAGATTTTAGCGTTTTTTCACGATTAGTCAAGGCTTTCTGGCCCCATATCGTATCAAATTCACACTCGTAATATCTGTGTCTATCTATAATATCAGAATTGCTATAAGCTATTACCATCAAGGATGTTACCCGTTTTCGATGCTAAGACCATCGAGTAAGATACATAGGATGATATTGTAGAGGAAAAATGAGCATGCCTCCTGTGACGCGCTCGGGCTGATGGCCTCTTATCTACATCCTATGTCTTTTTGTCTGCTCCTCTTCTCGTTCCTACTATTCTCAACAATACTGCTTCGTAGCATAGACAATCCGTTGTATGATGGCACATGAGCGTGTCTGATTCTCGTTGCCACAGCGCTCTTAATCCATGGGCTCATACATCTTTGCTGCGTCCATCCTTCTTTTTATTTCTTTTGCTTTTTTCGTAATGTGGGCTACGCCCAAAAAAAAAAAAAAAAAAAAAAAAAAAAATTTATGTTTGCACGCAGCAAAGATGCACGAGCGAGGAGAGGTGTCGATCGTGATGGGAATCAAACATAGTATGTATGGCCCGGCTGGTCTAAGTCCTGGCGCAGTCAGAGTTCCAGTAGAGGAGGTAAAACATGTTTCAATTTGATCCACGCTTGATAGCAGTATTTAGTATCCTTTTTATAGGCTTAGGTATCTTTAATTTAGTATTGGGGCGCAACCGTATGTTGCAGATGAGAACAAGTGGAAACGCACTTCCCTGGTATCGGCAAATGGGCATATTGACCGGCATTGAGTATATCTTGCTGGGAATAGTATTGCTTCTGAACCTGGGCATCAGTGGCAGGCTGTTCCCAGGCTCACTGGCCAGCCTGATCGTTCCTCTCTACACACTTGTCTTGATTCTTGCAGCAGTTGTGCTGGCCGCCATGCTTCTGCAGGGTCTGCGCGGGAATAGGCAGCGTCCACAACCCATAGTGCAAGCAGCAGCAATTGACAACCAGGAAGGAGTGCAAGAGAGCAAAGACGTGCCCGCCGGGCAGAAGACAGAATCGATTCAGAGACGAAGAGAGCGCCGCCAGAAGGCGGCAGCAGCTCGGCGTCGTCAGTCAGGACGTGCGTGAGCCCCCACACCGACGGCGTGAGGGCAAAGAGAGCAATGAGTGTTACACACGTCCTGACTGCCGCCATGCAGCTTGCATACATTGCTTCAAGAGCAAGGCGTTGGTCAATGGGCCAACGCCGCCGGGAGTAGGTGTAATCGCGCTGGCAACTTCCTGTAATGCGGCAAAGTCAACATCGCCTACGATCCCGCCTTCTGGTAGTGCGTTAATCCCTACATCAATGACAACTGCGCCAGCATGCACCATCTCAGCCTGGACCATGGCAGGACGACCAACGGCGGCAACCAGCACATCCGCTTGCCTCGTTAGAGCCGAGAGATTTGGCGTGCGTGAGTGACAGATAGTGACGGTGGCATTCTTCTGTAAGAATAGTAGCGCGAGAGGTTTGCCCACAACGTTGCTTCGACCAAGGATCACAACGTGTTTTCCCTCAAGTGGAAGCTGACTACGCGCAAAAATTTCCATCACGGCCGCCGCCGTCGATGGCAGAAAGCCTGGCACACCAAGACAAAGTCGGCCCGCACTTAAAGGGCTGATGCCATCGATATCTTTTTCTACAGCAATTGTGCTTGTCACAATCTCCTGCGGAAGGTGCTCGGGTAGAGGCATCTGAACAATAATGCCATGCACATTTCTATCGTTGTTCAGGGCAAGCAACACAGAGCGCAATTCAGATGGCAGTATTGTGGCAGGCAATAGTTCTAACCGGGCCTGTACACCGATCTCATTGGCAGTACGGAGAATAGACTTACTATACACACCCGACGCCGCATCACCCTCCACGCGCACAATAACCAGGCCTGGAGCATACCCATACTGCTGCTGATAACGCTGAGCATCCTCGCGCAGTTCGACCTTCAGTTCAGCGCTCATGGCACGACCGTTTAGAATAGTTGCCGTCATGCTCGCTCTCCCACAATACTCACAACCTGCTCACCCACGGTTGCGAGAGTGTTCAGGGCAGCGCTTAGTCGCCCATTGAGTACTTCTACCTGCTGCGAGTCTTTCATCGAGTGAAGATTCGTACGCACCATCCAGGCCGCCCCATTGCCAGCACCAGAAGCCAGCGAGGTTGCGGTCGCAATATCGCTCAGCACGTTCTTGTTCCCAATCTCAGCGATATGCTGGCAATGCCGCACTAGCTGCGCGGCGAGTTCGGCTATTTCGAGTGGCATCAGGGCAGCACCGGTAAGTGCCTCCTGAATAGCCTGCGTGCGTGCTGCACGCTCTTGATCAGTATTGCGCGGCATTTTAAAACAGGCAGAGAGCTGACCATAGGCATCTATATCTGCTTGCATAAGCTGCTGAAAGCGCTCGCGCGCCTGTTCCGTGTGCTGCAATAGTATCTCTATTTCTGAATGCACGCTGGCATACTCGGCCTTGTTGAGTGTCAGACGAGCGACCATGCAAGCCAGGGCAGAACCCATTGCCCCGCTCAATGCGGCGGCAGACCCACCACCGGGCGTTGGTTTCGCTGAGGCTAGATCGACAAGATATTCTTCTAATGGTTTATTTAAATACATACTACTCTATTTCTTTCCATTCCTATTTAGTACGGTCCCCCGTCGGTCCTCCCGTAAGGAAACACTTTAGCATTCTAGCACTCGGAAAGTGAGGCGTCGAGTAGCATGGAGCAGGAGATTGGATTAGTGGCGTAGAATAGAAACGTCCGACCAGTCACCAAAGTACAAGCCGTTTCCATTGAGTGTCACTCCATGAATCCAGGGAGGAATAATAGCGGCAAGGGTCTGATGATCGAGAGGCATAATTCCAGCTTGAGCAAGCGCTCGCGCCTCTGCCTGGCGATAAAGGTTCAGACGTTGCGGCTCATCTGTCTGCGCTTCAGCTTGAGTTATGAGCTGCTCAAAGCTTCCATCATTCCATAACTCGTTAGAACGCTCTGACACAAAAGGTGAGAAGAAGGCGTAAGGATCGGGAAAATTCGCAGACAGGGCATAAAAGCCAAGCTGGATGACATGTCTCTGCATCTCCTGATGATACGCCTCTGGCTCGACGGCACGCACGTTCACCTGTACGCCGAGCGTCCTCTGCCACATAGATTGCAGGGTCGTCGCCTCCTGGTCACTCACCTGCGCGGCGGGATAAGAAAAGGTGACGGAAGGGAAGCGAGAGAGATCAGGATAAGCCGAACGCAGGAGAGAGCGGGCCTGAGCCGAATCAGAGTGCAATGTCTCCCCGTTTGCTTGATACCCGAGCATGGCTGGAGGGAGCAGGGTCGCGGCGGGCACAAGTGCATCATCGAAAACGCTGTGCATCAGCGCCTGCTTATCGATAGCCTGGGCAAAGGCCTGGCGTACAGCAAGCGAATCAAATGGAGGCTTTGTTGTATCTACAAACAGCGCATCAGTCTCCAAAAGCGAAGTTCTTGTAAAGCCGGCCGATGAGCGTGCAGCAAGCTGATCCTCCGGAGTGATGTTCCACACCAGGTCGGTCTGCCCTACACCATTCAGCTGGAAGGCCACACGAGGATCGTTCACAAAGCTAGCGACGACCGTCGTGAGTGCAGTCTTATGACCATAATAGTGAGAATTGGGCACAAAGATAAGCTGGACTGCGGGCTGCCATGTTTTTAGGACAAATGGACCAGTTCCCAACCCCACCTCAACCCTGGATTGCGGCCAATTATCGCGATCATAACGAGCAACAAGTTTTTGATTTAAGGGAAAAAAGAGTGGATTCGTCAGGGAGGCCAGGAAATATGGCGCGGGCCTCGTCAATGTTACCTGCAAGCTAGAAGCATTCAGAGCCTTGACACCGGTTAAATTCCGCGTTTTACCGCTATGTACTTCACTTGCACCTGAAATAGGAGATAAGAGAGAAAATGCGGTGGAAGAAGTGGTAGCAGGAAGTAAAGCACGCGTCCAGGTATAGATATATGACTGGGCAGTGACAGGAGTGCCATCAGAAAACGCAACATGAGGCCGGAGCATAAAAGTATAGACTTTGTGATCGGCTGAGAGCTGCCAGGTTGCCTGGTCGGATATGATATTCAAGTTCTTATCGGTTCGTACCAGCCCACTATACAGCATATTCATCACAAGCGTCTCATTATAGCCATGGTCGCGCACCGGGTCTAGCGTTGCAATGTTCATCGTCCCAACCAGTGGGAGATTCAGGACTTGTTGCTCAGCTAGAGCAGGTGCACTATTACTCGTCTTACCACTTCCACTACCGCTACAAGAAACGAGAAAGAAGACAAGTAGACAGAAAAGTAGTAGCGTACCGGGAACTTGCCTGTTGTAGCAAGAATGGCGGGTAGGTTGATGCATGCCAAGAAACCTCTCTTTATAAAACCACCTCGACCATTGCATACACTCGCTTCTTAGAAGAAAGACATAGGTGGAATGCATACAACTTGATGATCATTATACATAAGACCATTCGGGATGACAAAGCTAGAGAGGAATTCGTGTGCAGCAGTGTCAAACTAATATGTCAAGAGATTTCATTATTACTGCATGCTGGTATTACTATCGGGTGTGTTATAAAATCGTGGAGACGCATATACGCGTGGCAAATGCAGGACTTTGGAGCATGCGTTCCTCTAGCTCCAGATAACGTACTCTGGCAGATTTCAGGATTCCTTAATAGCTTGTGGGCTCGCGTGCAGCGCTTGCGTGAAGAGGCAGCCCAGTTACAACGTCCGAATTCTACAATCCAACAAGCTCACGAAGAGAATAGGAAACTAAAAAGAATCCTTAAGAATAACATTGGTTGATGGCTGACAATCTATTTCATCTGGCATAGACATTGGTAAGGACTCTTAGATACATGGTAAAATCACATACATCTAAGAATGCGTCGGACTTTAAGCTCGACTTTGTACAATTTTGGACTTCTGAGCTTGAGAAAAAGGGCGAGCA
>CAXTXB010000070.1:10413-15291 GCA_964247965.1 uncultured Dictyobacter sp.
AGAAAAAGCAAAAATAGAAATGAGAAGAGTGCCGAAGGCGCGAGAATGTGGACGCGAAGGGGCTCCGACTCACTCCTAAGAGATTTAGGATGAGGAATTTAAGATGACAACATCTATCGCATCATCTGTTCATTTAGCGCAAGTTTATGAGTTGCTTATTGAAACTTATGGCGAACCGGTCAACTCGCCCGATTATGATCCACTTGGAGGGCTGATTGGGACGATTTTGTCTCAACACACTTCAGATATAAACTCGGGGCGAGCATATCAGAGACTGATTGAGACATTTCCTGCCTGGGAGATCGTTCGCGATGCTCCGACGCATCTGGTAGCGGATGCAATCCGCTCGGGCGGCCTTGCAAATATTAAAGCACGCCGCATCCAGGATGTCTTACACGATTTAACCGAGCGACAGGAAGCGGATAAGCATCCAGGGCCGCTGAAGCTTTACTTATCAGACACGCTCGCTGGAAAACAACCTGAAGAATCATGGCAATATTTGCGTGGCTTCGTAGGCGTGGGACCTAAAACAGCTGCATGTGTTCTCATGTTTCACCTGAATGAGCCCGTCATGCCTGTTGATACACAGTAGTCCAGTTAGTGCGTGAGCAAGTTATAGGTATCCCTTTCTCTTGCAGAAATTCTCGATCTAAGTAACAGTTGGCGACATCTTTATCTCCTTCTGCCAGTTTTATACCTGGTGTGCCTGCTACTCTACTAATTTTAAGTGCAGCAGCAGCTCGTCTATTGATACTAAACCAATTACGCCTAGGGAGTAGCTTCAATATTTCTGCTTTTCGCGTAGCTGGATAGTGCTGCTTCAGGATAGCATCCTCTTCTTCTGTCCATACTGCTGTTCCCCTTCTTCGTCTGAAAATGTACATTTCTTCTCTTCCCCAGTCAGTATGTAGCCATAACACCTGTATTTTCGTCCAATGAGGTGCTACAATATCTACAACGACCTCTTTTACAAGGAAATTAATAAGAGTTATTTTCTTGTCGTCTGCATAAGTCAGCCAATTCTTTTCTAGGTTCGTTAACTCTTCCTCAAGGCTACGCAGCGTTAATTCGCCTTCGGCCAGAAGCTTTTTACGAGCTTCTAGCAAGTTTTGACGCTCGTTTTCCAGTTCCATTACCTGAGCTTCTAGCAACTCTTGTATTCTTTCATTAGTAGTTCTACCAATTCTTTGAGCAATGTTAACCTGCTCTATGTCTATCTGCTTGATGCTTTCCTCTACGCTTGCTAGTTGGCGCTCTTTTTCTATTTTCTTCTGAGCTAACTGTTCACTATATTGCGCCATATCTCCAATTTCGTGTATATGGTGAAATAGGCGCTCAATAACTAAGGTATCTAATTCTTCAACTGCTCCTAACTCTACTATCCCTCTATTAGAAAACCATGTATCTCTATCTGATGCACTAAACACATACATAACTCCATTTTTTTCATAGCGTTTGTCAATATGAACGGTAATAGAGCCATTGCTTGAAGTAATTCTATCCTTCAATAATGGTAAGTGCCGGTTCAACAGTGCAAAGTATGCCTCCGTATCCTTGTGATAAAATCTTTTGGGCTTAGAGGTTTCATCTTTCAATTCACCTTCAAGAGTAAATTTAGAGAGTCGATTAAAGGCAAACATGAACGTGTCATAGTCTACGATTGCCTCATGGTTGTCTTTCCTCACTACTATGCTCTTTACCGTCCAGTAGCCAATATAATGAGGATTTGTAAGAATCGACTCTACGGCAGTTCTCGTTCGTAAGCGGTAACCTGCGGCATCTAGCTTAAGCTTTCTCTTGCTAACATTTCTAGGGTCTACATCTTCAGTAAAGGGTGGAAAGTAGATAGAAGCTTTGTCCAACTCCCTATACAATTTTTGTAAATCTCCACAAAGTTCCATATACCGTTGAAACAACCAGCGTATGACCTCTGCATGTGGTTCGTAAGGGACAAATTTTTTATGTGTCGGGCTATGAGTGTCAAAGTCGACATTGTACCCTATAGGAATATCACCTAGCCCTGCCCAATTCCCTTGCCTGGCTGACCTTTCTCGTGCTGGATGCATCCACCCTTTGACGTGTCGCTTAATAAAGTCTCCCGCCTCTTTACATTTCCATCGGAACATTTCAGTTAGGAATTCGTCCCGAAAGTCATAAATCATGAGGTATGGAGAAATGACGACGACAACAACATCGTGCTCCTTACATTTTTGGATGAACTGATTATAGTAGATTTGCGTCTCATCTCTGAACAAGCGGTTCTCCTGATAACAAATTACAGAACCGTGATTGTATCTTCCCATATCTATATTGTCAAACAATCTAAGCATATCGGGGCGCTGATCGGGACGTAGTGTTCCACTCAAACCTAGATCAGCAAAGTAAGGATCAAGGTCCTCATCCTTCCATCCATATTCTTGTGCCAATTTGATAAGATCTTCTGTCTGCATTTCCCTACTTTGGCTCTTATCCTTACTTTTATCTTTTGCTTCAGGATCTGAACGCCGAGCATATGCGGCTGACGGACTATCAATGCGCAATGTCCTCGTTACGTTCTGATTGTTGTTGTCTGGTCCTTCTGGAGTTGATAGAAACTTTCTCATTTATGTTATCCCCTAATTGTTGCTGGTTTGAATGGCACTCATCATCTGGTCTTGATAGAAACAGGTCGATTAAAAGCCTACAAAGAATGTCCTGTTCTTTCTCGTTCATACTCATCACTCCTGCTAGTGAAAAACAACCAACTCTGTTAATTGCAATTATAGCAGAAGTGTAAATTTATATTAAGAAAATACACTAAAAATCTACATAGGTCGTATGTATCAGCGATACCCGCCTGAGGCTGTTCGAAGGGGGCAATGCATAACCTATATGCATTTTTAATCCTTTTTCTATGCTCAAATTATCCTGTTCAAAATTCGTACTTTATTCCTGTACCATTTCAATCAGCCTACATTTGGTATCACCTGGAATCAGTTCAAGCATTCCAGTCATCCATCCAGTGATGAATCCAGCCTGATAGGTACCGGTGTATTGCACATCTACAATTTTCATCGCGAGTGCGTAGATATCTTGATCACTTAAGATTTTGCCTTGATATGCTATGAGGAAGTCGGTATAGCCATGTTGAAAGCCTTCAAAGAACTGCTTGTCCTGGCTAGTGATAACTGCATTGTCAACGCAGACCATGTAAGGGTAAGGGAGCTGCCTCGGCTGTTCTTCTAGTCGTATGATCATAGCCTTATATCTCTTCCTCATTGAGAGTCATTTGAAACGTACTTCCAGTGTTGGAAAGTACATATTCAACAGGGATGCTTTCTATCTGTACAATCAGGTTTTGGTGTCCATGTATCACGCGCTTTTCGAGGGTGACAACGTGTCGAGTCTGGTCATTGCCTGGAGCTTGAAAGCTGTACGTGTGCTCATAACCTGGGTCGGCATTATGAGCATACTCTGTGATGTAGACAGACCCATGGTAGTAGGATGCGAGAAAGCGACTGGTGCCCCCATGTCCGACATCGAAAAGGAATTCAGAGGTGCGGGCATTTCCATACTGCCATTGATCCCCCACATATTGAACAGTAGGAGAAGCATAGAGGAGGAGGACAAATGATCCTATTACCCCTAAAATCATAGCCTCTACAAAATGGCTGCGGCTCTTGTTCTTCTTTTTTTGTTGAGAGGTAAGAACGTCTTCTGTCCGCTGATTTTGGCGTATACGAGGTGTGACTACGGGTACCTCTTCAGCATCGGTGTACGGACGCTTGTATCTGGTAGTCATAGACTGCCTTTCTTGACTCGTGGAGGCTCCGCGTGCCAAAATAGCAGGCAGAGAACTCCCTTGGCTGACCTCAATAGACTTGTGTGTTCTTGCTCGCTGGCCTTCCGTCTGATCCACGGTTGGTCAGCTTTTTTCTATTTCATTATCTCCTTCTGCTTAACAGCCGATTCTTCTGTTGTATGCATTTGTTTTGCACACTGAAACAACATACGTACTCTGTGACCATATAAGAAATTATAAACAAGTATTGCAAAGAAAGCAATGGTAAAGCAAGATAATTGACTTAGGAGCGTGTAGCCGATATAATGACAACGCATCATTTTTATGTGGAGATGACAAATATGTCGCAAAACGAAAGAGACTATTTAACAGTAAAGCAGATTGCTGATAACCTGGGAGTTTCTGTACAGGCTGTGCGGAATTGGATTAATAATGGTGAGCTAGAGGCTATTGATCTTGGGCGGGGTTATCGTGTCCATAAAGATGAGTATCAACGTTTCATTAATGCACGTAAAACAAGTAGAAAAACTGATTAAATGAATAGAATCTTAGAGAGACTATCTTGTGACTCACAATACTTAAAGGTATGAAGTGTTTTACATCACACACTCTCTTTTCGCTACGACGTTTACTAGTATACAACGGGGTCCTTGAAGACTTTTAATGGCGTCTATCTAAACTATGTAATGACCATAAGATCGTAGGTTGAAACAACTTCATTACAACCTCGCTGGCTTACAGTGCCCCGGCCTCCTGCATTGTTGCCGTCCAAAGATGGATGGCTTTTTCCATTTTTTCCCTCTAAGTGTTGCAATTGTCATAGTATTGCAGATTTCAATGCGGCTACGTTCGCTACTTAGTATTTTGCTTACAAGTGCTTTGGAATCGATGATCGTTGCTAGTGCTTCCTATGTTTTGATTGAGTTATACGTATTGATCTTGATGATTTCTAATCACATTTTAAATGAAATTTTCTTCTAATTCTAACAAAGTATTTATCGATTCGAAGTCCGTTATCAAGAGAAGGGGAAAATCTTTTTTGGGATCGAAATTTCTCCATTTCCAATCTTCTAACTCTTTAGTACTATAACTAATGC
>CAXTXB010000071.1:0-4252 GCA_964247965.1 uncultured Dictyobacter sp.
CCCCCCCCCTGTTCTCCCCCCTGCCGCGGAGCGAGTCTCTCAAATGCAGTGAGCTGTGCCAGAGCACCAGCGGACCAACCCACTACAACCAACCTTGCTTTACCGCGACCATAACCGCTTCGGTGCGATTCTTCACGCCGAGCTTATGCAGTATCTCCTGCACATAACCCTTAACAGTATTCTCGCTGAGGTAGAGTTGTGTTGCGATCTCGCGGCTAGGCAGGCCTTGCGCGATAAGGCGTAGGATAACCAGTTGTTGAGGAGTAAGCGCTTCTGGCAGGGGAGACGAGGATTCCTGGCTTGTTTGCAAGGGAGTGCGGCGCAAATGGGCAAAGACAGTCGCGGCAGTTTTCGTATCAATAGCGGCTTCTCCACGCGCAACGGCACGAATAGCACGTTTTAGCTCAAAGCGCTCAATATCCTTGATAATAAAGCCACGTGCCCCTGCTTGAATACATTGAGCAACGAGATGTTCGTCGGTGAATGTTGTAAGAATAATCACCGCAGTCTGAGGAAAGCGCTCGGCCACTATGCGGCAGACCTCTATTCCACTGGTGCCAGGTAAGCGTACATCAAGCAATACAACGTCGGGCTGCAACTGCTGTATAAGGGCCAGGGCCTGCTCAGCATTAGCAGCATCGCCCACAATGTCAAAATCAGGCTCTTCCAGTAGTATCGCCTTGAGACCTTCGCGCACCATCTCATGATCATCAACCAGTACAATGCGAATCATAGTGGCACCTGCGCCTTGACGATAAGTCCTCCCTCTTCACCATTGCTCAGCGTCAGTTGACCATTAAGCTCCTCCACACGATGATGCATGCCTTTTAAGCCAAGGTGGAGAGTATTATTCTGATAAGAATGAAGAACTTGAAGTGGCAGCCCAACACCGTTATCCTGAATTACCAGCACGGCCTGCTCGTTCGTGACCTGTATCGTTACAATGACAATTGACGCATGCGCATAACGACGGGCATTCAGCAGCGCCTCGCGGGCGATAGTTAGAAGTGTTTCTTGAATAGTTGGAGATGGAGTGACTGCCCACTCAGCAATCACGAGGTCGGCCTCAATAGGAGAGGACTCACGTAGATCGCGAATAAGCGCATACAGCATATTCACCAAACCATCTTTAGGCAATTCAGTTGCAGAGAGGGCAAAAATAGCATCACGAACCTGCGCCGTGCCTAATGAAGCGAGTTGCTTAATAGAGCGCAGTGCCTGGGGAAGCTGCGGCGTACTTTCTACATGTGCCATCATCCAATCAGCTTTCAATCCAATGGTGAAAAGCGTTTGTTGCACGCGATCGTGGAGTTCCTGGGCGATGCGACTGCGCTCATCAACAAGCATCTGACGCTTCTGCGCTTCCGTCAATTCGTGATGTAGTTGCTGTAGACTGGTCGCGAACTGGCTTAGTTCCTGATTGCGGCGTTCCAGTTCGGCGGTACGCTCGTATACCTCACGTTCTAAGCGCAAGGCATGTTCTTCCATTGCCCTCCGCTCGCGCGCGATGAGTAATGCATTGTGGATAGCTACTGCTGCTTGTGCGCTCAACGTCTCAATGAGTTCGAAGTGGCGGGGGCTAAAGTGATTGGGCTGCGTGTCGCCGATCAAGAAAGCGCCGAGGATGGTCCCTTCGCGAGCATGTAACTGCACGCCCAGGAAGCTGCGCACAGGAATATGCCCCTTTGGCACACCAACATAGCGTGGATCTGCAAGGACATCCTCAACGATGATCGAGGAGCCTTCCCAGAAAATGAGTTGTAGCAAGCCGATTCCTTCGACAGGTCCGAGGTGGTGAAAATGCCTTGCGATGCTCTCGGTCGCACCGGAGATGGCAGCGAGGTTGAAACCGACCTTGTTCACCTGAGTGTCAGCGCTCTCGCCCGCTATCTCCGGCAGCAGAAAGAAGGCCGCATACTCGGCGGCAGTAACTTTGCGGGCAGCGTCGGTAATCATCTGTAGCAGGCGCTGCAGATCGAACTCGGAGGTAAGCGCGATCGCAATGCGGTTCAACTGCGCCAGTTCTTCCGCCTGCTGCTGCAGATTCGCAATCAGTTGGGCGCGGCCCTCGTCAATCGTTTGAGCCATAGCATCAGTACTCCATCAGCGTTGACGGTTGAAAATACATAATGCTACAAGTATACCATGTGAGATGAATCCTTAAGATCCAATGTCAAGAACCTACAGGGTTTCCAGAGGTCGGAGTCTATGATATTATAAATATATTCTATAGCTTCCATCCCGAGAGAGGCACCTTAAGGTACAAAGATAGGCAATGATCCTGATGGCAACGATCTTCCCTTGGCATATCCTGCAAATAGTACTTAGAGAAGGAAGATTCGAGGAACAAAGAGACACAATGAAAAACGCTATACAAAGATCAAGGTATGCCCCCATCTATTCTATCGCTCTCCTCATGTCACTTGTTTTGACGCTTCTCTTCTCACAGAAAGCATCTGCTCATGCTATCCTGATACGTTCTGATCCGGCACGAGATAGTACCCTCGCCACTTCACCCGCGCAGATTCATATGTGGTTCACTGAAAACTTGAATTCCACATTTACCACCGCCTACGTTGTTAACGCCGCCGATAGTGCTGCGAATGTGGAGAGCAACCCTAAGACACATGTTGATCAGGGTGATGCGCGGGTGTCTCGTAGCGATCCGAAAGAGATGGATCTTTCGCTAAAAACGAACCTTCCTTCAGCCGTCTATGTCGTGGTCTATCGTACGCAATCAGCTGATGATGGACATATTCTGCATGGATCATTTGTCTTTACCGTTGCAGCAGCCAATGGTTCAGTTCCAATATACAAGGGATCTTCCCAAGAGAGTGCCGGTGTAGAAGGCTCCTCAAGTGGTCAGCTCGATGGACCAACGATCTGGAGCCTGGTCATGATTACGCTCGTGGATCTAGCGGCAGTATTCTGGGCGGGGGCTCAGTTTTGGAACATCTTCGTCTTTCCGTTTATTGAGACGACAGACGAAGAACAACAGGCTATCTGTAAGCAGACAGAGCAGCGTTTCGCCAGGCGCTTTGAACTTCCAGTTTTGTGCCTCTTTCTGCTGGCAAACATAGGAGTGCTGATTGGGCAGGGGTTAGGGATAACAAATGGACAATGGATACAGGCCTTGAATCCTGCGTTGCTTGCCAGCCTTGTGACACAGGGACATTTTGGCACCTATTGGATCGCCCGCGAGATCATCTGTATTGCAGCAATCGTCCTTAGCCTAGTAGATATGCTAGTAAAAGGTCGTTGGCTGACAGCTCTTTTCCCCTGGCTTCAGTTTCTATTTGCGCTTTTTTTACTTGCAGCCATCACCCTATCCGGTCACGCGGCAGCAACCAGCAACGATATTGTTGTCTACGCCGTTCTCATCGATTTCTTGCACCTGACCGCTGCCTCGCTCTGGATTGGCGGCATGATGTATATCTCCGTTGTTTATCTGCCTCCTCTTAAGGGCTATCCAATGCTCACAAGGACGCGCTCACTTCTCACTGTACTTCCTCGCTACTCGCCGCTTGCATTCGTTGGGGTAGCAATTATGAGCATAAGCGGTCCCCTGAATGCGACCACTCGCATGTCAGGGTTGGATCAGCTACTTTCGACTATTTACGGCCGGACGCTCGTTGTAAAGGGACTCATTGTTGGAGCTTTACTAATCACAAGTGCTCTCCATGTTTTACTTATGCGTCCACGTTTGGCAAAAAGCCTTAAAGAGTATGATCGAGCAACACACACGGTTCAGATAGATGTAGGCCCCCAGGACGGCGTATCCGAACCAACACAGAAAGCAGTTACAGACTCGAAGCAGAAGGTGCTTGAGCACAGCATCGGTCGACAGGAATGGATGTTAAGCAATGTAATACGTTGGGAGCCAGCGCTAGGTGTCCTGGTTCTTGTATGCACCGGCCTGCTGACCGTTTTCTCTGGAACGCTTCAGCCTGCGACGCTCCCCACTCCAGTTAGTCAAGCGCAGCCTGCCAAGATTCCAGTGAAACCATTTATCACGATGGTGAAAACGAAGGACCAAAAATTTCAAGTGAAGTTGAGCATTGATCCCAACCACTTCGGCACCAATACATTTACCGCAACGATCTTTGATAAGGACGGAAAGGTTGTTCCCAGTTCGCAGGTAGGCGTCTCGCTCTACACTACTATGCTGGATATGGATATGGGGACAGATGCCGTCAATCTCCAACCCGACGGAAAGGGCCATTTCAGCGCACAGGGTGATTTAGGCATGGGA
>CAXTXB010000071.1:4279-5119 GCA_964247965.1 uncultured Dictyobacter sp.
TACGTGTTGAGATCCGCACAGCAGACGCGACGCTACACAATGCAACAATACAATTTTACACTCCATTTTAAGGGCTTTCTCCTCCATTCCTATCTAGAGAGAACACCCTAAGGCGAAATACAGGTAGGAATACCAATATAATATAATGATTGCACCTGAATGGCGAGATCAAAGCGGGCGTGGCGGGAGAAGAAAACTATTGAAAGCTTATTTCGAGGGTAGTGAAATGGGACAGCAAAACATACATGAGGATGCGTCAGAGTTTGTGCAGTCTGGCGACGAGACGTTGCGCCAACGTGGATATCGTCTAACGCCTCAGCGACACCTCATCTTGCAGATACTTCGAGATGAGCAGGGGCATTTAACGATAGAGCAACTACTGGAGCGAGCACGGCAGCGTTATCCGTCTTCAACTCTCTCTACAGTATATCGAACGCTCGATCTTTTGAAAGAGCTTCAGCTTGTCCGTGAGATCCATTTTCCTGGAGAAGCTGTGACCTATGAAGCCTTCGTAGAAAGAACGCATCATCATCTTGTCTGCCGCCAGTGTGGGTCCATTCTCCATCTCGATATCTCTTTACAACGTGCACTCTACGAAGCAATCCAACAACAATCCGGCTTTCACAACATTACAATGGACATAATGTCAACTGGCTGCTGCAACACATGCTGGGCGCAGCAACAGAGTAGTGACATACAGAGTAGTGACATACAGAAGATCGAAACAGCATCGACTTCTACTGTACCCTATCAGACAGAGTAAAATAATGACTCATCCCAAATTTTATACCGTTTGGGGGGGGGGTGTTTTTTTTTTTTTTTTTTTTTTTGTTGTGGGAA
>CAXTXB010000071.1:5129-11805 GCA_964247965.1 uncultured Dictyobacter sp.
AAATTTGGGATGAGTCATTATCAGTAAACCTTCACAGGCTCTAGAAACGCCCAATATAAAGGCCTGGAAGAAGTGAAGGTTCATCGTATGGGTACTTCAGAATGGCAACCATTTTACGAAAACATCAAGCACTTCTTCCGAACTATTCTCCCATTCTTACGAAAATGGACAAAAGTGTCTGACGATTATGAGATAATTTATCAGCAGGCACTCAATAAGATGCGCCAACCGGACTTTGTCGCAACCTGGTCATTCACCACTATTTAGGGAAAATCGCCCTGGAAATAAAAGAACTACACAAAATCAAATCAGTCAACAAGATCGGGAGCGTGTAATTGAGCTCCGCATGATTCACGAACAATCAGATGTGTCTTCAGGCGGATCTCTTGCGGCGCTCTTTCCCTATTCTGCAGCCGGTCAAAGAGGAGGTGGGCCGCTTGTCGACCGATCTCATACGTTGGTTGGTCAACGACCGTTAAGTGGGGTCGCATCACTGATGCCCATGTAAAATCATCGAAACAGGCAAGGGCGATGTCTTCTGGGCAGCGCAGACCAAGATTCGTAATAGTCTGAAGTGCACCAACGATCATTGTCCCATCCATCATAAAGAGCGCGGTTGGACGATCTTCGCCTGCGAGGAGTTGCAACGCTCCACGCTCTCCTCCGTCTATACGAGGACGCGTTGTGACGATCAGAGTAGGATCAATGGCGATGCCATGCTTTTCGAGCGCCTCAGTGTATCCCATCAGGCGTTCCTCGGTTGGCGCAATCCCACGCACTCCAGTGAGCAGACCAATGCGACGATGACCTAGCGCAATAAGATGCTCTATCGCAGTTCTGGCACCAACTTTATTCTCTACCATGACCGTGTCAATGCCCAGATCAAAGAGCGACCGATCGATGCTTACCAGGGCAAGATTCTGAATGGGGAGAGATTTTAAATACGCATAACTGCGGTCTGTCACAGCAATAATGAGACCATCAGCCTGCTTGCTCTCCAACAGTTGCAGGTATTTTTTTTCTTTCTCAGGATCTTCGTCCGTATTGCCCAGAATCAACGAATAATTATGAGCGTGTGCCACGTCTTCCACCCCACGAGCGATGTTCGTGTAGAAAGGATTCGTAATGTCAGGCACAATGACGCCTATGCAGTGGCTTACCTGGGTCTTTAACCCGCGCGCAAAACTGTTCCTTTGATAACCTAAGGTAGCAATACTTGTCTGTACCCGTTGCTCTAATTCAGGACTTACATACTTGTTCTTGTTAATGACAGCAGACACAGTTGCAACAGAAACAGCAGCATGGGCAGCGACATCTTTGATGGTTGCTGAACGGTCAGCAGACATCGCCATATGTTTTCCTCTCAGTTCTGTACATAACGAGAGCGTGCTCCGCTTCCCAGAGCTAATCGTTATGCTGATAGCTATACTGACCGTATCATAGATACTTTCTTCTGTCAAGCGAAAGCAGTACCCATAGCAAGGTTATTTAAATCTTCCAGAAGAGGTGACAGCCGAACCCGGAGAAGCAGGAATACTCGCTCATATTGAGATGCTCCAGAGCACTTCTATCCGCTGTAGGAACCTCGGGATCTGTACTAGTATTCACACTAGTACACAAATATGTTCTACATGAAACATTTTACATCCTACACATCTATGTTCGTCATATCACAAGATTGCAAAGCTTTTGAGAGAATGCACGTATTGCCCATTTTGACAATATTCCTTATATTATAGCTCGCCCGTGCATCTTGACAAATATAAAATTCATATGTTTTTTTTGTGTGAAACTATTAGCTAATCGTTTCACAAAACAATAATCAAGAATACGAGTGGATACCTCGTAGATTGGCTGAGGAGCCCTTTTCGGTCTAGTACGGCATAAAGGGGTGACTGAGAATGACGGAAATGATTGTTATTGCTTTACTGCTGAGGCTCTAGATATATGAGCTGGAAAGGAGATAGTTTCCAGAACACGAAATCATATTGACTCAGATCTCATGGATGCGCTGTTGCATAGACTGCCGGACATAGTGTTGTCCTGCGTTTTACAAACTCGATAGGGAGAAACTCGCAATGAAGAGGATTACGCAAGGAACTGGACTTATTGTAGGTCTTGTGATGCTTCTGGTAGGACTGGCGGCGTGTTCGCCTTCCAGCCAAAGCCAAACATCATCATCTTCCACTATAACGCTCACGGTAGGTACCGTCAACAATTCTCAGATGGTTCAGATGGAACAGCTTACAAAGCAAACGTTCCAAAAGGATCACCCCAACATCAAAGTTAATTTTGTTACCTTACCTGAAAATGATTTGCGTTCAAAAGTGACGCAGGATGTTGCAACCAACGCAGGCAAATTTGACATCGCAACCATTGGTAGCTACGAGACTCCGATCTGGGCCCACAATGGCTGGCTACAAGATCTCTCTTCCTACTTTGACAAGATGTCGGCTACGGACAAGAGCAATTACAACTACGATGACCTGCTCAAGCCGATTATGTCGACGCTCTCCTATCACAATCATCCCTACTCGCTGCCATTCTACGGTGAGAGCAGCATGATGATGTACAACAAGCAGATATTTGCCGCCCATAACGTCACCATGCCTGACCATCCAACCTGGGATCAGATTTCTCAGCTTGCTCAGAAACTCAATGATCCAGCCCATGGTACGGCCGGCCTTGTACTGCGTGGTCAGTCGGGCTGGGGTATGAATATGGCACCGCTGGATACGATGATCAATACCTATGGTGGTAGCTGGTTTGACGCAAATTGGAAGCCTCAACTTTCAACTCCTCCTGTGGAGAAAGCAGTTACGACCTATGTCAACCTGTTGCATAACTATGGTGAGCCGGGTGCCTCGACCGCTGGCTGGGAAGAGTGCTTGAGCTTGATGTCTCAGGGCAAGGCGGCTATGTTCTATGACGCGACCTCGCTGGCAGGCGTGCTAGAAACACCATCACAATCCAAAGTTGCTGGCAACGTCGGTTATGCGTATGCTCCAACAGCGGTTACTGAGAATGGGAGCCGCTGGCTGTGGGCATGGTCACTTGGTATCATCAATACCAGCCGTAACAAGAATGCCGCCTTCCAATTCTTGTCCTGGGCGACTAGCTCACAATACTTGAACCTGGCAGGTAAGACCTTTGGTTGGGCCAATGTACCTCCGGGAACGCGTACCTCAATCTACCAGAATCCCGAGTATCAAAAGGCTGCACCTTTTGCGAAGGTCGCACTCGATTCTATTAATACGGCGACCCCAGATCATCCGACATTGAACCCGGTTCCCTACCATGGCGTTCAATACGTTGGTATTCCACAGTTTGAGTCGGCTGGACAGCAGGTGAGTGAGAACATCTCGGCAGTTGTTGCCGGCAAGATGACGGTCGCTCAGGCACTGCAGCAGTCCGATCAGTTATTAGCCTCCCAGGTCAACAAAGACAATACAGCCGGTTACTAACAGGCGATGTGACAAGTCGGATGAGCGTAGCCAGCTATGCTTATTCGACAACAAAGTTGTCGAAACATTTCTCACTTTCGTTCTTTGTAGAAGCCTCTTCCATTTATGGAGGAAGGCTTCTCGCTGACAATGCATTCTGTCACCAAAAACGATGAGAAAAAGAGAGGTTTTGCTATGAGGCAGGTAGATTCTGCGCTGAATCGAGGAGGTCCAGCGCTCCCGGTTACGCCGCTCAGGGCTCGCAGTGCTGCGCCCCCTGCGGGAGTTACTCAACGAAGAAGAACACAGAAACCATGGCTGTATATTCCCGCCCTTGTGTTTATGATATTACTGACCCAGGTACCTTTCCTGCTTGCACTCTGGTTCAGCTTACATTCCTGGAATCTGATACAGCCCGAACTCGGATTCCCTTTCGTTGGCTTGTCCAACTACATCTACGAACTTACGGCTGACCCAAACTTCTGGCCAGTCATTGGGCATACCATAGTATTGGTATTTGGGGCAATAGCGCTGGCACTCATTGCCGGAACAATATTAGCATTGCTCTTAAACCGTCCTATACCAGGTCAGCGTGTACTACGAGCACTGGCAACGATCCCGTTCTTGGTGACTCCGTCGGTCATGGCACTGATCTGGAAAAATCTTATGCTCAGTCCAAGTTTTGGGATTGTTGATTGGGCGCTGCATCTTTTTGGCTTGCCCGCCGTGCCGTGGTTTTCTTCGTTTCCATTGGAAAGTGTCACGTTTATTGTCGCCTGGGAGTGGACGCCGTTCGTAATGCTTGTCCTTCTGGCCGGGCTGCAGTCTATTCCTACAGAGGTTTATGAAGCAGCGAAAGTGGATGGAGCCAGTGCCTTCACAACATTCTGGATGGTCGTCTTTCCTTTGTTACGACGAGCCTACGAGGTGGCCCTTTTGTTCGGGACTATCTTTATCTTCCAGACGTTTGGTGAAATTTACTTAACGACGGGCGGTGGGCCGGGCGTTGAGACAAACACGCTCCCCTACTATACCTATCGTACGGCATTTACTTCCTGGCAGATTGGTCAGGCAGCCGCATTAGGGGTAATCGGAGTTATCATCGCAATCCTGGCGGCGAGAGGGATGCTGCGATTAACGGCTGATACGACACCGGAAGAAGGGCAGGCATAAAATGGCACTTACGACAAGTAGCTCGTCGCGGGCGGCGCTTCGCAACCGGTCAACCCTTCGTAACAGGAACGAATCCGCTTTTGCAAAAAAGGGCTCAGCATACTTCTGGACAGTACTCACGTATATACTGGTTCTGGTCATGATCTTGCCCGTTATCTGGATGGTGATCACAGGATTTAAGAATGAGGCGGATGCTTACACATCTTCTCCATTGCTTATCTTCCAACCGACGCTCGATCAATTCGCATTGGCGTTCAGTTCGGGCTTTATCGCCTATCTGTTTAACAGCGTCATTGCTTCTGTGGTTTCAACAATCATCGCCCTACTACTGGGCATCCCCGCAGCCTATTGTATGGTATTTCAGATGCGCAAGAAGTCCTCAAACGATATGCTCTTCTTTGTGCTCTCAACCCGTTTCATGCCATTTGCCGCTATCGTGGTGCCACTCTATGTCATTGCGACGCGCTTGAACCTGCTGGATAACCTGTTCACCCTGGTTATCATTTATACAGCAATGAACTTACCTTTAATTATCTGGATGGCGCGCTCGTACTTCATGGACCTGCCCAAGGAAGTGTTAGAGGGAGCATGGTTGGATGGTTGTTCAACACTGCGCACAATTGTGAGTGTTGTGGTACCGATGGCCGCGCCAGGTCTGACGGCGGCGGCCCTGCTCTCCATCATTTTCGCCTGGAACGACTTCCTCTTTGCGGTAACATTGACCTACACAAATACTCCAACACTGCCCATTATGGTTGCGGTCTTTTCAAGTAATGAAGGACTCTTCCTGGCGAAGATATCCGCGCTGGCCACAACGATTATTATCGTCCCGGTAATCCTTGGAATCTATGCTCAGCGCCACCTGGTACAGGGGCTGACGGGCGGCGCACTTAAATAGAGATATAATATATCCAGGAAGTTTGGCATATGTACCAGGGAGGTAAAAATCATGCGTGCGGTAATTATTGATAAGCCTGGCAATGTACGAATCGGCAACGTACCTGATCCAACACCTGAAGCGAATGAGTTGATTATCAAGGTGGGAGCCTGTGGAATCTGCGGAACAGATTTGCACATAGCTGAGGGAGAATTTCCCCCTACACCCTACCCGATCGTACCTGGTCATGAGTTCGCAGGCGAAGTTGTGGCAATGGGCAACAAGGTTCCCAAAGGAATAGGTGGGAAGGACACCCTGGTTCGCGTCGGAACCAGGGTGGCTGTGGACCCATCGCTCTTCTGTGGTCACTGCGATTTCTGCCGGACAGGACACGGCAACCTGTGCCTCAACTGGGGAGCCATCGGCGATACGGTTGATGGCGCATTCGCCGAATACGTGAGAGTTCCCGCTGCAAATGCCTATGTACTACCCGAGAGTATGTCGTTGCGTGCTGCGGCCCTGATCGAGCCAACCTCTTGTGCGGTCCATGGCCTGCACAGGCTCAATCCACGGTCTGGCGATACCTTTTTAATCGTGGGGGCGGGTACCATGGGCTTATTATTACTCCAACTTGCCCTTCATGGCGGTGCATCACGGGTGGCAGTTGTGGACCTGAATACGCAGCGCCTGGCACGGGCGGCGATGTTTGGAGCACAACACACATACACCGATGTTGTACAGGCACTTGCAGAAGAACCATTAGGTTTTGATTGTGTGATAGATGCAACAGGGGTTGCACGAGCGATTGAAAGTGCTTTGACGGCTGTGAAACGTGGCGGCAAGTTTATGATTTTTGGTGTTGCTCATCAAGAGGCGAGAGTTCCAATTTCGCCATTTAGTATCTACAATGATGAGATTACAATTGTTGGTTCAATGGCGGTCCTCTTCTCCTTTGAGCAAGCACTTGATCTCATTCATAGTAACATCATAGATACAGAGGCAATGTTGACAACAGCTCTGCCGCTCGAAGACTTTCCGAAGGCGCTTGATATGGTTCGGAGCGGTGCGGGCGTGAAGACGCAAATACTTCCTAACGGGTAAGCAGAGGGTTCCGCAGACTGTTGAAAGCCCCTGACAACATAAGTCATCCCGAATATGATACCGTTGGGAAACTGTTTTTTGT
>CAXTXB010000071.1:11815-14227 GCA_964247965.1 uncultured Dictyobacter sp.
CTTCTTTTTCGCGCGGCGCGCGAAAAAGAAGTTCACAAAAAACAGTTTCCCAACGGTATCATATTCGGGATGACTTATGTTGTCAGGGTTCTTATTGCGTGACCTCCAGAATTAATTCGATCTCCAAGCGGCATTATAAGGAAACTTAGCGAGTTGTAAGCTCATCTCTCACTAAAGCAATGGTGAACCGATCTTTTGTACTGCAATACGTATAACGAGATATTTCTCTCATGGAGTTCCTTCTCAACAGAAAAATGCTGAAGGGAAGTAAGCACCTATAGTGTGCAAGGAAGGTGGAAAAGAAATAAAAATTGTATTAAAAAGAAATATTGCCGCTCCCTTTGTACTTCTCTATTGACTTAATTAAGCAATGTGTCCTATACTTCAAAGCGATCCAGGGACTTTCTTCTAGGTAAAGAGGCGATTTATGTTCCACTGCCCATTGAGAGGGAGAAACACTTCCTACATTTGGGTAGTAGGTGAACGAAGAAAGGTTACCGGATGTAGACCGTGAGATGGCAGTGGAATCGACGGAATGCATAATCTGAGGGAATGCAGGTGAAAAGGTAGAAGAGTGGCCACCTCAGGAAAAAGAACAAGTTTTTCCCAACACTATGAAAGGCAGGTGTCAAACATGTCTAATATCTCTCTTCCTGGAGATGAAAAACCACTCGCAGAGCAACAAGACACCAGGAACATTCCTGAAGCGTTACAAACACCCACTTTGAGAGTTGGTCTAGTCTTTCAACTTCTCTTCTTCCTTGCCAATCTAGCGGTCTGGCTTGCCAAATTTCCTTTTACTCAAATTCTCCTTCCTCTGCAGGTTCTTCTCTTCGACCCTGGTAATAAGGTCCAGGACCTCACGATTATCCTCACCATCGGTTCCTTCTTCGGCTTGATCGTCAATCCCATTGCCGGCGCATTAAGCGATCGCACGACAAGCCGTTGGGGACGTAGAAGACCCTGGCTTCTTGTTGGGCTTCTTCTCTCGGTCGTCATGCTTTTCCTGTTAGCCTACGCACCTAACTTACAGGGTCTTCTGTTCGAATGGATAGGATATCAGATTGCCATCAACATCGTCCTGGCAGCACTATTAGTGCTCATTCCCGATCAGGTTCCTCCAAGACAACGAGGGTGGGTTTCATCCTTCACCGGGTTAACGATCCCATTGGGGATCATTGTTGGTTCTCTGGTTGTGACACGTGTCTTGCACGCTGCTATCCAACCATCATATTTTGCCTTGACCATCTTCCTGCTCGTAGTAATTGCGGCTTTAATGTTGATTATTCCAGAGAAGAAGTTGGAGAAAGGGGACCTCCCTCCCTTCCGGTTAGGTCCGTTTGTGTCAAGCTTTTGGATCAGTCCAAAGGAGGCACCCGATTTTGCCTGGACATGGATTACACGTTTCTTATTCATCGCAAGCACAACAGCCGTTACAACGTATCTCCTCTATTTTTTACAGGATATATTTCATTTCTCGAGTATTGCGGCGGCACAAAATGTCACTACATTTAATAGTCTTTATGGCATCGTACTCATTCTGGCTGCGCTCGGGAGCGGTTTCCTGTCCGACCGCCTTGAGAGGCGCAAAATCTTTGTGATAGGGGCTGGATTCGCGGTAGCTCTCTCTCTCTTGCTGCTGGCCTTTGCAAAAAGTTGGACGCTCGTTGTTGTGGCTGCTCCAATTTTCGGTCTGGGCTTTGGAGTCTATCTGGCAGTCGACGTTGCACTTATTACACAAGTTTTGCCGGCTGCTAGAAATCGTGGGAAAGACCTGGGTATCTTCAACATCGCCAACTCGCTTCCACAGGTGCTCGTCCCTTTGTTAGTAGGAGTCACGGTCAATATCTTTCACAATTATACGGTTATCTTCCTCATCAGTGCTCTTGCTGCTGCGCTCTCGGGCGTGTTGATCGTCCGGGTAAAAGGAGTCCGCTAGCTGGAGAAAGAGATACAGAAATACTGAAGGGAGCTCTCATAGTCGAAATATAGTACTTAAAGGATTGCATGTGTCACGTGCGTTAGATCTTGAGTTTTCAGATATTATCGGTGTGCTGCGCCCGCTACGTCAAAGCGGAATGGTGACGGCAGAATTTATGATACGTGGACGACGGGAAAAGTGTTATGCAAAACTGCACTTTGTGATGGGAGAAATCAAGACTTGCACCATTGAAGATGCTCAAGGGCACGCATTGTTTTCCGACCAGGAGGCATTTGCACTCCTTTCCCAGGCAGGAGTCCTACATTGGCAGATCAGCTTACAGACAATGCCTCCTATCCAGCAAAGGCCACCTACTCCTACATTAGAAGAAACTGGACCTGAGAACGAGGCTCGCTATTCTCTCTCATCTGTCCCAATGCGTAGGGCTGCTTTTCCTGAACAAGTGGGTATGCCTGCGCTCAGCCGTACAG
>CAXTXB010000071.1:14237-15263 GCA_964247965.1 uncultured Dictyobacter sp.
GAGGAGATTCTGAGCATTCTGCTCTGGTTCCAAAGCCAAGGATATATTGAGCTGCTCTTACATTAAAGTAGAAAAGGATCTCTAGATGTCGTCTTTTCCACCTCCTATTCCTTCTCAGAAAGGCCTGAATATGACCGCCCCTGTTCCTTCCTTGAAGAGCAGTAGATCACTTTCAAGCCAGCAAAGTGGCTTGACAAAACTTCTGCTGTGGTGGTTCAGAAAGACAGCCCCCCCAGAACCGAAAGAAGACTCAACCTACAAAGAAAGAGAGCAAGCCAGACGTGGGCAGACGGCGAGCATCGTTATCCTCCTGCTAGTCATCAGCTTGATCGTCTCCTTATTCTCTATTCTCACAAATCCCAATCATAGTATTCTCTATGTGCTGCTGGCGTTGTTAGGTATTTGTATGCTCGCCCTTTGGCAAAATCATCGGGGCAATGTTACCCTCGTCGGTATCTTCATTGTCAGTGCCATCACCTGTGGCTTCGTTGGCTCCCTGGTTTTTACCCGGGGAGGTATCGGCATCTACAATCTTGGGACGTTGGATCTCATGGTGATCACTGATCTTCTGGCGGTCTCCTTGCTGATTCCTGAATTTGTCTTCGTGTGGATGATTGGAAACTGCATCTTTGATTGGGTAGCGCTGCTACACCTTAGACATGCTCCTGATCTGACGCTCTTTCTGGCGAGTGGTGGCAGTGTTGGATTGCTCGTGCGTATCTGGGCATTACATCTGATGGCCTCTCTCATCGGGTATACCTTTGTCAAAATCTCCAATGCCGCGCTACGTAGAGCTGAGCGGGCAGAGGGTATCGCCGCGCTTGAGCGCATTATAGCTGAACAGCAACAGAAAGAGCTAGAGCAGAAGAATCAGTTGGATGAAGACCTGAAAGAGTTGGCTAGAACCCTGATCCGTATTCGCAATGGAGAAACTAGTTGCCGTGTGATGCTGCCTTCGGAGAGCCTACTCTGGTCGGTAGCACAGTTGTTGAATAATATGTTTGCCTGGTTTGAGCGCTCTCATGC
>CAXTXB010000072.1:0-3495 GCA_964247965.1 uncultured Dictyobacter sp.
AAAAAAAAAAAAAAAAAATACAAAAAATTAAAAAAAATTTGGGAACTTTCCAAATGCGATTAGCATCAAACACTCTCTAAAATCGTATTGACACGACCCGGTAGTTAGCATACTATGTGCGAGATAGCTGAAAAAGGCTAAACGATAGTACAATGCAATAACCTTTTCAATTGCACACTAAGGATCACACCATCATGTCACAGATGCAGGGCAACAACCATAATATGTTCGACCCAGATGACACAGACGACCTTGAGCGCCTGCTCTTAGAGGGTGTTTCGTTGACACCAGATACACAGGAGATGAGCACTCGCGGGGGTGCAACTTCAATAGTGTATGATGACGAGGAAATACCAGAAACCTTCCCGGACCACGATGTCCAGGGTGCATTAGGTTACTTTGCGGAAGCCAGTCAAGATATGGCAACTGCTGGGTTAGAGCTCGGGCTGGGGCGGCATTTCGCTTGTGTGGATTTTTGTAACCAGGCAGTCGAGAAGGCAGCGCAAGCGGTGAGCCTGTTGCACACAGGGCATCGCGCGACGTATGACCACGATCTGCGTACGCTCGGTGAAAAGGTTGGGGCACCGCAGGAGATTCAAGACGAGATGGCACGCCTGACACCATTTCATCCTGAGACGTTCTATGCCGACACTCCTCCAGAAGAGGCCGACGAAATCATCAATGCGGAGCAGGCAAGCAGCTATATGCAAAGTGCACGAAAAGTATTGCGTTGGGCCAGAAGCATCGTATTCAGTGTGTGATCCCTATTTTATGAGAAGTTTGTTTCTCACACAACACCTTTTACGCTCGTTAGTCCACAACGGAGGAAATTTTAATGACACAACAGATCACCCATTCAGAACTGGACGAAGCCGTCAAGCGCTCACTACGTAAATGGGTCTATCTCTTTAGCGAAGGTAACGCCAAGATGCGCGAACTGCTTGGAGGCAAAGGAGCAGGCGTATCAGAAATGACAAACGCCGGACTGCCCGTACCTCCTGGCTTCACCATCACCACCGAAGCCTGTAACGGCTACTATGACAATAACAAACAATTTCCTGATGGAGTATGGGAGCAAGCCCAGGCCGCACTCAAGGTCGTTGAGCAACAGACAGGAAAGAGCTTTGGAGCGCGCGAGAATCCTCTACTCGTTTCAGTACGTTCAGGCGCAAAGTTCTCTATGCCGGGTATGATGGACACGGTCCTCAACCTGGGCATCAACGATGAGACGGTGCAGGGCCTGGTTGCCCTTACAGGTGACGAGCGCTTCGCCTACGACGCCTACCGTCGCTTCATCCAGATGTTCAGCAAGATCGTTCTCGACACCAATCCTCAGGACTTCGAGGCCGTACTAGAGCGCTATAAAGAGCAGTCAGGCGTCAAGACTGACGCAGAGATTCCCGCACCCGACCTCAAAAAGCTCGTTGTCGAGTTCAAGCAGATCGCCGAGCGCCAGTCGGGTGAACCTTTCCCGACCGATGTCTATCAGCAGCTGCATAAAGCCATTGAGGCCGTCTTCTCTTCCTGGAACAACAAACGCGCCATCGACTACCGCAATTTCAACAAGATTCCTCATACTCTGGGCACAGCCGTCAATGTACAGAGCATGGTATTTGGGAATATGGGGAGCGATAGCGGCACAGGGGTCGCATTCACCCGCAACCCAAGCACCGGCGAGAAGCAGTTGTACGGTGAGTATCTGCTCAATGCACAGGGCGAGGATGTCGTTGCAGGCATCCGCACACCATCAAAGATCAGCCGCCTGCAAGAGGACCTACCCCAGGTCTTCCAGCAATTTCAGGAGATCGCGCAGCGACTTGAGAAGCACTACCGCGACATGCAGGACCTGGAATTCACGGTAGAGCGCGGAAAACTGTACATGCTCCAGACTCGTTCGGCCAAACGTAACGCCCAGGCCGCAGTCAAAGTCGCCGTCGATATGGTTGAAGAAGGCCTGATCACTCCAGAAGAGGCCGTCAAACGCGTCGAGCCATCGCAGGTCTATCAGTTGCTCCTCCCACGCTTCGATGACTCTGAGAAGAAGCGCGCAGAGCAAGAAGGCCGTCTGCTGGCAAAGGGACTGAACGCCTCGCCAGGTGCGGCCTATGGAAAGGCCATTTTTGATGCCGACCGCGCGGAGGTGCTGGGCAAGGCGGGCACACCAGTCGTTCTGGTGCGACCAGAGACCAGCCCCGACGACGTACATGGCATGCTTGTCGCCAAGGGTATTCTAACCGCTCGTGGCGGCGCGACCAGCCACGCAGCCGTGGTGGCCCGCGGCCTGGGTCTGCCCTGTGTCGCAGGAACCGAAGGCATTCGCGTCAGCGAGGCCGAGCACCTCTTCCGCGTTGTCAACTCTGAGATTGTGATCAAAGAGGGCGACGATATCTCGATTGATGGTGCCACAGGTGAAGTATTCGCAGGTATCATCCAGACTGTAGATGCAGACTTTGACAAAGAAGTAGACCTGAAGAAGCTGCTGGGCTGGGCCGATCAGTTCCGCAAACTGGGAGTCTGGGCCAACGCCGACTATCCACGCGATGCCAAACGCGCCGTTACCTTCGGAGCACAAGGTATTGGCCTGTGCCGCACCGAGCACATGTTCATGGAGCAGGAGCGCCTGCCGATCGTACAGAAGATGATTCTCGCCAAGAGCAAAGAGGAGCGCCAGGCCGCACTTGATCAACTCCTGCCCGTTCAGCAGAGCGACTTCAAGGGCATTTTCGAGGCCATGATCAATCCAGCAACGGGCGAAGGCTATCCAGTTGTCATTCGCTTGATCGATCCGCCGCTGCACGAGTTCCTGCCCTCTTACGAGGATCTCCTGGTCGAGGTTACTCGTCTGGAGACACAGGGTGGTCACGAGGCAGAGCTGGCGGAGAAGCGCGCGTTGTTGGAGGAAGTAGGCTCCATGCGTGAGATGAACCCCATGCTTGGTCTACGCGGCTGCCGCCTCGGCCTGCTCTTCCCCGAGATCAACGTCATGCAGACACGAGCTATTCTGGGCGCGGCCGCAGAGGTTGCTCGTGAAGGCACGAAGCTGTATCCGAAAATCATGATTCCGCTGGTTGGTCACGTTAACGAGCTTAAAGAAGTGCGCCGCCAGCTTGAAGAGGTTGCTACTGACATTGCCCAGCAATCAGGTGGCAGGATCGACTACAAGTTCGGCACCATGATCGAGCTGCCACGCGCGGCCCTGACCGCAGACCAGATCGCCCCTGTGGCCGACTTCTTTAGCTTCGGCACCAACGACCTGACGCAGACCACCTTCGGCTTTAGCCGCGACGACGCCGAGGTCAAGTTCCTGCTTAAGTACGTGGATGGCCTGTAAGAGCCTGGCCTCAAGACCAAGGTAAAGATCCTACCCTCCAATCCATTCCAGACGTTGGACCGCGACGGCGTGGGCCAACTGGTTGCAATGGCGGTGGAGAAGGGGCGCAAGGCGAATCCGACGATCGAGCTCGGCATCTGCGGTGAGCATGGCGGCGATCCAGA
>CAXTXB010000072.1:3505-15143 GCA_964247965.1 uncultured Dictyobacter sp.
AAAAACCCGGCTGTTCCTCATTTCTCAAACATTCCGGATGAGTTATTAGCACTCCTACCAGGGCAACTGTGCTGGGGGTTGAGGGATTAGCCCACCCTTTGCATTGATCTCTTGGAAGAGATAATCATGGGACTCAGCCATCTGCCTGCGCAGCTTCGCTCGATCCTGGAGCAGCTTACCATCCTTTTTTAGAATATTGCCAGCAACCACTACAGTATCTACATTCCCTGGATGGGCATGCAAGGTGATGGTCCCGACGGGATTATTAGCTGGCATTGTATTGATATCGTCAGCACGCACCATGATAATATCAGCATCTTTACCAACCTCAAGTGTGCCAATCTGAGAATCCAGGCCCATAGCCTTCGCGCCCCAGAGAGTAGCCGCCCGCAGGATGGTTTCAGAGGAGAGGTCGATAGTATCCGGTCCATGATGCCGACCCAGTTCAATGTCATTGTCGAGCATACGCTGCGCTTGCAAGCCAAGGCGCATTTGAGAGAAGATACAGCCGGAGTTGTTGGAGATGACATCGCAGCCAAGAGAAGGCTTTCCACCCGCCGTCAGGAAACGCCCAATGACAGGATGCCCCATGCCCATCTGCATCTCTGTTTCTGGCGTGCTTGAGATTGCACCCCCTGTCTCCACCACCCGCCGCAACTCGCCGTCAGTGGTCTGATTCATATGAACCCAGACTAGATCGGGGCCTAGCAATTTAGCTTCTTCCAGAAATGCAACTTCAGAAACAGGCGGTGAGAACATAACAGCATTTGCATGGAGTGTAATTCTTACGCCCAGTTCACGTGAGATAGCCACCTCTTTCGTTACGCGCTCAATACCAGCAACAAGCACATCTGAGAGGCTAATACCCATAGTGACCAGGCCTTCGTTAGAAGGAAACTGCTTCTGGCGCAGCATCTTTGCATGTTCAATTCGATGTTCCAGCGTGTTAAAGGCAGGATTTTGGACCGGAACCTCATTTAAACCAAGGGCAAAAAGGGAACGAATGCCCGACTCACGCGTGCCACGAATAGCTTCGTCTGCATGTTCAGGAGTGTTAATACAATGCGAAAAATCAAGGACTGTGGTTACTCCGGCATTGATTGCTTCCAGCATCCCAAGATAGTTTCCAACATACATGTCTTCTGCCCTATAATAAACGGCAGCCTGAAAGCGAATGCTTCTTATATAATCCTTGAGCGACCAGTCGTGGGTAACGCCGCGTAACTGCGTCTGCCATACATGGCGATGAGTATCTACAAAACCAGGCAAGACAAGGCAATCGGTTGCATCAATAACCTCTGCATCTGAGTCAATATTTTGCCCAACCTGGGCAATCTTCCCATCTTCAACCAGTACATCCGCAATTCTAGGCTTCTCGCCGTCAACCACTGTGATGACCGTACCGCCTTTGAATACTATACGCTTCTTTGCCATGAAAACTACCTCCATAGTTCATTGTGTACTAAAATGTGCCAGGAGTTGTACTGGCACTAAGTCAATGATGGAATTGCAACAGCCTTGAGTCCGAGCATCTGACGCGCTTCTGCTGGAGTAGCAGGTTCGCAGCCGAGTTCTCTGATGATACGTACTGTGCGCTCTACCAACTGCTCATTGGTAGCCATTTTGCCACGCGAGTAGTAGTTGTTATCTTCTAAACCGACTCGCACATGTCCACCTAATAGGATACTGTGAACTGTGGCGGGCAACTGAGACGGCCCGATAGCACTGACGCAGAAGAGTGCGTCGGCGGGCAACATTTCAACCATCGTTTGCAGGATCTTGGGTGTATAGGGCAAGGCTCCCTGGAAGGTCCGGTCCATGCCAAGCACGATGTTAACATAGTAGGGAGGCTTGTCGTATCCTGCTTTGATCAGGCGCGTCATATCCTGCAGCATATGTTCCAGGCTCATCACCTCCCACTCCGGCTTAATGCCCTTCTCTTGCATACGTTGAGCTAGAATGTCACAGCGCTTCGAGGAAGTTTCGACCAGCATTTCGCGATTATTAAAGGTTGCGATCATGGTCTCGCAGTCGAAGGTGCACATTTCAGCACCAGCCTCAGTGCCACGCAACCGTTGGTCAAAGTCAGATTCCCAGCGACCATCAGGCAATTCTTTGAGCATATCGCCGTTGACACCCCCACCGGTGCTGTTATTAATGATGATGTCACAGCGCTGCCGCACCAGTTCATTGATACGTGCATAAATCTCAGGATTGCAGGTCGCCTCGTCATCAGGGCGACGTGCGTGGATGGCTGCGATACTGGCACCCAGTTTCCAGCAGTTATAGACCGACTCGGCGATCTCCTGGGGTTGGGTTGGCAGATTTGGATTCTGCTGTTTGCCTGCCATTCCTCCAGTTGGAGCTACGGTTACGATAACTTTGCGTGAACTCAGTGGATTCATCAGAGACCCTCCTGGCATAGATAGAGATAGAGATAGACCCGGTTGTCTATTCTTTTGATATACCCTTGTACACTCTCGTAAGAACAAGGGAGAAGAGATTATTTTTGCAAGCGTTCAAAATACTCTAGATCGAGAAGAATATCATCGACAGGGCCTGTATTCTTCTCATGTACATCGACTGCTAATAGTGTTCCTGACTCAGGACAATAGAAGGCCGTCATTGCTAGATCCTGATGCAGGCGTATCTGTCCGGGATAACTTTCAATATTTATAGGTCTCGCTATTGCTCCTGTGCGCCAGGCTGTGCTATCACGAGCAAGCACATAGCCCGAAGGAGATTGCACCTGCCAACCCTGATCCGTCTTCACAAGCCGTAGAGAGGGACCGAGAGCAATACCAACAGCTTTTTTGGACTCCTCAGGAAGCTTGCCAATGCGCTCCTGCCGCATCTGACGACGTAAGGCGACTGTCTCGTTGGCATCAACACCTTGCTCGCTAAAAGCAACACCATAAACGGCCCGAGCTGCTGAGGCGGAGATCACTCCATTTTGTAGATCGGACCAGACTGCCTCCGGCTTGCGATCAAGAGGATCACCCCAGCCACCGCCACCCTGCCAGAGAACCGCAAATACATCCTCCTTCGAGATCGGCATCAAGCCTGGCTTGGGGCCAAGTTCTTGCCACGTTCCTCCAATCTGTGCCGGGTCTTCAGGTAATCGATGAAAGGAATACTTTCCTTCGGGCAACACCTGATGGCCGAAGCGCTGACGAACGGTTGCGCCAGGCCAGCCACCGAAGAGGCCAAGAGTATTAGGTACCTCTAGCCCATGCGTCATCACCAGAATCTCCGCTTCATCAATGCTACTCAGAGTAACTGCCATCTCAGCACCTCGTCCTCCTTGGTAGCATCCAGCACCCCCTGTATCTTGTGCCAGGCGGCGATAGAGGTAGAGAAGGGGGAATACTTGCTCATTGCCTTCAACATCGGCAATGCTCGGCATAGGCACACACAGCGGCCCTCCCACATCGATCCCGTCCTTCGTCGCATATGCTCCAAATCCGCCTGCCTGAGGATCGAGCAGATGCATGCCAAAGCGTTCCCCAAACTGATTGATTCCTCCCATATTAAAGGTTGCCATCGTTCCATTACTGACTGCCTGAGCGCGGTAACTATACTCGGGTGAACATGCCAGAAGACGATTGAGTGCCGACGAGACAACGTTGGTGATGACCCAGACGGTCTCAACCGTCGCTGAACCGACTGGAGCCGGATGCTGCGCGGTACAGATCAAGCCATCGGGGGCTACGATCTCGACCGGGCCCATCATCCCCTCATTCCAGGGAATATCAAAGCCAAGGGTGGGGATGAGCGCGCCTGCTACTCCTCCGCGTAGCCCTGAGCGTGTGGCATTAATAAAACCAGGAGCTTGAGGGCTCGATCCACTAAAATCGAGTCGGAGCGTAGCGCCCTTCTTCGTCAGGTGCAAATCGATCTTATAAAGACGATTCTGGTGACCATCATGCTCAATAAAGTCCATGCTATGCACCTCGCCATCGGGCAGCGCCAAAAGCCGTTCGCTCGTTCTTAGCCTGGACACCTCAATCATGCGCTGCATCGTCACCCTGATGGTCTCTATGCCATAGCGGGAAATCAAGTTCGCCAGTCGATCACGGGCAACATTAATGGTCGCAATAAAAGCACGGATATCGAGTCCAAGAGGACCGGGGAGACGACTGGCTGCAAGGATAAATTCGAGTACATCCTCGCGCACCTCGCCACCCTCAACGATTTTCACGGCAGGAATACGCATGCCCTCCTGGAAAATCTCACGAGCCTTCGGTGACCAGCTAGCGAAGTCCATTCCACCAACGTCTGTTTCATGGGCCATCACGCTTGCCCAGGCAATCAGCTCACCCTCAAAAAAGATTGGCCCGGTCATCTGTACGTCATTCTGGTGCAGGGCTCCGACATAGGGATCATTGCCAATAAACATATCGCCAGGAGCAATCGACACGTTTCGTTTGTTCAGCAAGTATTTAATCATGTCGCTAACCGGCGGCGCTTCCATAGTCACCTGGAAACCCATTGTTGCGAAGGTACCGTCAGGCAAAAATAGACCTGTAAAAAAGTCAGAAGCCTCGGTGACGGTCGGTGAGCCTGAAACGCTTTGCATCGCAATACGCATCTCTTCGCTGATGGCAATAAGCCGATTGCGTATAACTTCATAGGTGATAGAATTGAGCACGGGTTGAGAAACTGGAGGGACAGGAGTCATGCTACTTCTCCTTGCTGTACACGCGAGGACGCGGTCTTTATCGTTGACCTTCCGGTCTGGCTGCCAACGTCACTCAATTTAACATGCAGGTTACCCAATACATCTGATTCTGCGCTAGCGCCCGGCGGAACAACCACGGTCTGGCCAGGAAACTCGACTACACACGGACCTTCGATATGCTGCTCAGGTCCAGGATATTCGGTTGTATATATCGCAGCTTCCAGAGGCTGAAGTGGATCATCGAAGACGATCAAACGCGACCCGATAAGCGTCAGGGGGTCTTTGCCCCTGGAGCTTACCGGCAAGGAGAGCCGCCCGCTACCTATTGCGCGTACTGAAATCACCTCGAAGCCAGCAGCACGGAAGGCCGCACCACGACCAAAGAGAGATTCATAGACGTGTTCGAAGCGATCCAGGCAGGCTGAGAAGCTTTCCTCAGTCACATCATCTTCGGGAAGTGGCACATCCAGGTGATGCGCCTGCCCACGATAGCGAATGGCAATGCTGCGCTCCACCTGCTGGAACTGAGATACTCGCTCACGCCGGAGGTCCGCCAGCACCTCTTCGCCAACAGAGTGAAAAGCTTCGCGTAGCTCCTGCAATTGTCCCATATGAGGAAGCAGCTTTGGTGAGAAGCGCAGGTAAACACTCTTTTCGGCAGTATGGCGTAGATCAGAAGTACCGGTTCCATATGCCGACTGGCCGGTAGCCATCGCCGGCACGACGAAGCCGCCAATACCCAGGTCACGACATAGCGCCCAGGCGTGGGAGGGTCCCGAACCTCCATTGGCGAAGAGGGTGAAATCGCGGGGATCATAGCCACGCTCAATAGTAACGCGTCGCAGCAAATCACTCATGCGGCTATCGAGTACCTCACGAATGCCCCATGCAGCCTCAAGCAGGCTTACACCCAGCGGAACCGCAACTGTGTCAGTAACAGCTTTTGCCGCAGCTTCGGCATCCAACTTCATACGCCCACCAGCAAAGTTGTGCGGATTGAGAACGCCAAGGACCAGGTCAGCATCGGTTGCCGTTGCCAGGGTTCCACCTCGTCCATAGCAAGCCGGTCCCGGATTCGCGCCCGCGCTCTGCGGTCCAACCGTCAAAGTGCCATATTGCACCGAAGCAAGACTTCCTCCACCAGCTCCAATGGAGCTCACATCAATAGAAGGAAACCGGATATCCGCACCGGCCAGGCTAATTTCCGAGCGCATCAGCGGCGCGCCTTCCACGCTTACCCCAACATCAAAACTCGTCCCGCCAATATCGATAGTAAGTAGCCTGTCACGACCAATTTTCTGCCCTAGTTCTTGCGAACCAATGACACCTGCGGCCGGACCCGAGAAGAGCGCCGCGACCGGTAAGCGAACAAGTGAGTCAGCGGAGACGACGCCTCCAGCACTGGTCATAGCAAGAATGCCAGTGGAAAGGCCCTCTGCGCGTAGAGCATCACCCAGATGCTCAAGATAACGGCTTACTACTGGTCCCAGCGCTGCATTGGCGGCGGTTGTTGACATGCGCGCATACTCGCCCACCGATGGTGACACTTCGTGTGACACGCTTATAAATACATTGGGTAGCTCCTGCTGTACTATCGTTTGTAACAGCTTCTCGTGAATCGGATTAAGTGTTGCCCACAAGGTACAAATGGCAACCGCCTCGAATTCTTCGGCTGCTATCGCGCGCGCTACCGCTCGCCCCTCCTCCTCGTCCAGGGATTGGATAATATGGCCGCGCCTGTCGATACGCTCTGGCACTTCATAAATCATCGTGCGCGCTACCAGCGGCGGCCATTGGCCACGGAGGAAATAGTTGCCAACCTCTAATTCGTTGAGACCTGCCACCTGCCTTCTGAGACGAGCGATCTCTAGTGTATCAGCAAATCCAGCAGTAGTAATGATAGCGGTCTTTGCAGTTTTGCCTGTGAGCAGGGCATTGAGTCCAACGGTTGAACCGTGCCCAAATCGCTCAATGGATGCACAGAAATCCCGCATTGTCATCTCGAAGGATGCGGCGGCCTGATGAAGAGCATCAAGTATACCAGTAATGATATCGCTGGTAGTAGGAGATTTGAAGACTCTGGAACGACCATCACTTGCCAACACCCATAAGTCGGTGAATGTCCCACCGACATCAGTTCCAACGTGAAACCTCACTATGCTCACTCCTTTTCATCACAAAGCGGCTATTAGAACAAAGATGCCTTCTTCACCTTGACGATGAGCTATCCTTATGTTAGCATAAAGAAACTAATCTTTTAGAAACTGGAAGTTTAAAGATAGATCCGGAATTCAAAAGATTCCCTCGTATATGACGTAAAGAGATGAGCGACATGCAGAAGTCAACGCGCATCCATTTCTCCTTCTTGTTGCCTTCTGAGACTGACCTCTTGCTCACACGCATACGTTCTCTCTGAGTCTACCCAGGATAAATAAATATATCACTACGTTTCAATTCGGCTTTGCTTTTCGGGTTACTTCATACTACTTCAAGCAACGGTTCTAGTTGAGTTGTGAGGGACCCCAGTTGGGAGGGATCAAGGAATGAGCTATCATCGTCGATATAAGCTCAAGGACTATCGGTTTAGTCTGCAATTGGTGACACTCCGTGAAAAGACGGGTCTGACCCAGGCGGAAATAGCGCTTCTAATTGGGGTGACTGAGCGGGCAGTTCAGAATTGGGAGGGTGGAAGCGGCTATCCAACTGGAATCAATTTGAGGAAGCTTATAGAGGTCTACTTACACCATCATGCTTTTCTTAGTGGACAGGAACGAGACGAAGCCAGAGCTCTCTGGGAGCAGGCTGGCGAAAGCTCCTCTCGTCACCAGGCGCTTTTTGACGACGCATGGTTTGGCGCTTTACTCCAGCACGAAGAACTCTCTATCCCCCACACCCGGCACGCGGCGCAAGAAAACATGGCAAGTTCTCAAGCAAGCTCTTCTCCCTGGCTCATAAGTGACTTCCCATCCGGGAAATCTTCTTCAGATACTCCATCTCAAACGCGTAGAATAGATTGGGGCGAAGCTATTGATGTTTCCTTATTCTATGGACGAGAGCAAGAGCTGGCGGAATTAGAACAGTGGGTTATTACAGATCATTGTCGACTGCTAGCACTACTTGGAATGGGAGGTATTGGTAAGACCGCCCTTTCAATCAAGTTCGCACAACAGGTTGCACCTCACTTTGAGTTTGTCTTCTGGCGCTCTCTCCGCAATGCGCCACCGCTCGAAGAGATCCTGGTGGAATGTATTCAGTTTCTCTCCGAACAGCAATATATGGAGCCACCACAAGGGATAGGGAGATGCATTAACGTTCTTATGGATCTGTTGCGCGAACACCGCTGTCTACTCTTATTCGACAATGTAGAGACGCTGTTGCAAGATGGCTCTTCTGAGAGTTGCTACCGTGAAGGATATGAATGGTACGGCCAACTCATTCAGCGGGTGGCGGAGACTCAACATTGTAGCTGCATGCTCCTCACCAGTCGGGAAATGCCTGCTGAACTAGGGCCTCTGGAAGGGACGCAGACACCAGTCCGTGCATTGAGAGTCGGCAGCCTTGGACAAATGGCTAGCCAGCAAATGCTCAAAAGCAAAGATCTATTTGGAACCCAGGATGCCTGGACGGTCCTCGTGCATCACTACTCGGGCAACCCTCTGGCCCTTAAAATTGTGGCCGAGGCGGTGCGAGAACTTTTTGATGGTGACATTGCCGCGTTCTTGCACGAAGGACATGTTACGTTTAACGGCATTACATTACTTCTTAACCAACAGTTTGAGCGGCTTTCATCACTGGAACGAGAACTTATGTACTGGCTAGCAATTGAGCGTGGCCCCGTTTCGCTTGAAGAGCTGGGTACACGACTTCTCTATCTGCCTCCTAGAGGAGAATTGCTCGAAGCATTAAAGTCGTTGCGACGGCGCTGTCTGGTAGAAAGAGGAGAGCGAGGTGCTATATTTCTGCTCCAGCCTGTGGTGCTAGAATATGTCACCGAACGCCTGGTGACGCAGGTCTGTGAAGAGATTATTAGTGGGAATCCTACATTGTTGGCAAAGCATGCACTTATGCGAGGTCAAGCGAGAGAATATATTCGCAACAATCAACTCCGTTTAATCGTACAACCTGTGCTCGAAAAATTAACGGCGCACCTTGGAAGTGAGCAGGAGCTTGTAGAACGCCTGATATCTATGAGCGATCAGCTTAGAGGAAAATCTTACGTGGCACAGGGATATAGCGGAGGAAATCTCGTCAATTTGGTGGCATCCTCAAAAGGAAATATCAGAGGAGCAGATTTCTCAGACCTCTTGATTCGACAAGCCTATCTGCAGGGTATCGAAGCTCAGGACACAAGCTTTGCGCGCAGCGACCTGACTGAGTCAGTATTCATGGAAACGTTTGATAGCATTGTGTCAGTCGCCTTGAGTCCTGATGGGAGATACTTAGCAGTAGGTAGCTTTAGCGGAGAGATCCGCCTCTGGCATGTTGCCGATGGTAAACCGCTCTTAGCCTTCATGGCACACACACATATGGTATGGTCCCTGGCTTTCAGTCCCGATAGCACACTTCTGGCTAGCATTGGTTACGATCATGAAGTAAAGATGTGGAAAGTGGGGCAAGACGATAGCATACACTGCTTTAAAACGCTGCAAGGGCATACAGAATGGTTGAGATCGGTAGTCTTTAGTCCCAATGGATATCTTCTAGCAACCTGTGGAGATGACGAAACGATACGCATCTGGGACGTCCAAACTGGCACCTGCTTGAATGTACTCCGTGGTGATGGCGGTATGGTCTGGGCCGTTGATTTCAATTCTGATGGTAGTATGCTCATCAGTGGTAGTGATGATGGAACAATCAAGTTATGGGAGGTCGCCAGTGGGCTCTGTCTCGCAACACTCCCGGCTCATATTGGCCGGGTCTACGCATTAGCCTTTAGCTCTGAGCAGACGATATTTGCCAGCGGTGGAGAGGATCAGAGTGTAAAGTTATGGGATGCCAGTAGTGGACAACTTCTCACTACCCTGCATGGACATACTAATTGGATCTGGTCGATTGCTTTTGGACGCGATGGCATTCTGGCGAGTGGAGGTGATGATGGAACGGTTAAGCTCTGGGATTCTATCAGTGGTCAATGTCTGAAGACGCTTCAGGGACACACTGGTAGAATCTGGTCTGTAGCCTTTGGTCCAGAGGGAGTTTTAGCAAGTGGTACACACAGCGGAACGATCAAGCTCTGGGATTCCGGCAGCGGTCAATGCCTCAGGACGCTTCAGGGACACCAGAGAGTAATCTGTTCTGTGCTCTTTAGCCCTGATGGAAGTCTTCTTGCGCATGGCGATAATAATGGGACAGTAACAGTGTGGAAAATCGAGAGCGATGGGCATGTAGGGCATGTAGGGCATGTAGGGCATGTAGTACGCCTCAAGATATTACAAGGACACACAGGCCGGGTATGGTCATTAGCATTTAGTCCTGACGGAACGACCCTTGCCAGTGGTGGAAATGATCGTGTCATCAAACTATGGGAATTATCCAGCGGCAAGTGTCTTGCAACATACCAGGGGCACACCGGAGAGATCTGGTCAGCCGCGTTTCGTCCTGATGGTTGCCTGCTGGCAAGCGCTAGTCTTGATGGTACTGTTAAACTCTGGGGCGTTGTTGGAAAAGAACGAGGACAATGCCTCAAGACCCTGGAAGGTCATAATGCCTGGGTCTGGTCAGTAGCTTTTAATGAGAGTGGAGATACTCTAGCTAGTGGTAGCGCCGACGGAGTTGTGAAGGTGTGGAATGTAAGCACTGGTCTCTGCCTCAAAACCTTACAGGGGAATGCCGGTCCTATAGGCGCGTTGGCCTTTAGCCCCGATCGACAATTGCTTTTCAGTAGCAGCAACGATGAGCTCGTAAAGGTGTGGGAGATCGACAGTGGACGGTGCTTAAAAACGATGCGAGGAGATGGTCGTGTTAACTGGATTCGGTCGGTGGCCTTCAACCATGATAGAAGTATGCTCGCAACTGGTAGTAATGATCAAACAGTAAAGATCTGGGAAGTAGAAGGTGAAGAGGGCGTACATCACCATAAAGCTTTATCTGGACATAACGGTCAAGCATGGTCTGTAGCCTTTAATCCTGCCAGCACTATGCTTGCAAGTGGTGGTGATGATGGCATAGTCTTGTTATGGGACGTGCAAGCATCTATTTGCATCAGCAAACTGCGTAGCGATGGCCCTTATGAACGGATGAATATTAGCGGCGTAACAGGAATTACAGATGCACAAAGATCGTCTTTAAAAGTATTAGGTGCTATCGAAGAACCAGAAGATATCAGAGAATAGGTAACACCAACAAAATAAGTTCATTATTCACGCGAAGGCGGAGCAAGCTCACCAAACAGACAAACAACTTCACAGTGCTCAACAGGAGACGCTTCCCTTGTAAGACATATCTCCCGTTGAGCACTGTTTTCTTGCGAGCCTTTCAGCAGAATTATTCCTGGATGCTGTAGCTAGGGTCGGAGCCACCAGCGAGCCAGATGAGAGTCTGCCCATCAGCTTCCTTTTGCCGGTTGCTAATCTCTGCATGCCAGTCTTCGCGCGGCACATTATTCAGAGCATCGGCTAGATTAGAACGTACATCATTTTGCAGCCCCTCAATTACAGCACCCGTATCTCCATCCTCAAGACGCTCATTGACATAATCTCTCAGTATCATGATTGCTCTCGCTTTCTTCGTGTAAATATAGCTAATAGTACGTGGACTGTTTGCACACGTATTATCCTATAAGCAAGCCATTTCAGCCTATTTTCTGTAAATATCTACATTCCAGATGAAAGCTGACCTCATTGAGGGAACGCTACTCCCTTCTAAGGAACTATTACCTGCATTGTACCACGTAAAAGATAAAGTAGAATAATGATGGCTCATGCCGAATTTTTGAAAAATGAGGACCATCGTGTGTTG
>CAXTXB010000073.1:0-12579 GCA_964247965.1 uncultured Dictyobacter sp.
GATGAAGCCATTTAAGACTGGAATAACCTCGCCCGTCTCTGGATGAATAATGGATGCAGGTGTCGTCTCCTCCCCATCCAACGTACTCTCCCAGGGAAATTGGGCTCCCTCGTAGCCGTTGCTCGCCGCCTTCTTCCGTGCTGCTGGTAGAAGATTATACCGATAGAGTAACAGGTTGCGTGCAATATCTGGCAATACATGAGTAAAGAAGGGAAGCATAAAGATCTCTGTATCATGGAAGATGTGGCCACGATATCCGAAGCCTGTCATACCCTTGGCAGCAATACTATAACGACTGTCATGCATCGATGTGTTGATACGCAACTGGTAGAGGCTGTAGCGTAGGCCAATCTGAGCCTGGTCGTCACCTTCTAAGATCACATCAGCCTCTTGCCAGAAGTGCTGCCACGCATCCTGATGAGGAACTAAGAGTCTATCATAGACAAAAGTGGGTGTTTGCCCTGTCCCAACAATTTCCTGCAATCTTTTGAGTGCAGTCTCTTGTGCATCAACGCCATCACGTGAGGTATAGATCACCACGACTTTTTCGGTAGTCAGCTTCACTCCAGGGGCCAGTTGTCCAGAAAGATGGATGCTTGGCTCAACATCTGAATCTACCACAACTTTGTGGAAATCTGCATTATCACTCACGAAGCTCATCGTTTGTACGATTTGAACTCCGCTTTTCTTCGTTTCACTCTGCAGCCAGATCTGTTCATCCACCTGACCCTGGTCTCGAGTCTCACAATGCATCACGTCGTAGTTGCCCTGAGCTGTGTTAAAGCTAGCACGTAATTTAATGGTCAACGGCTTTGTATTTGCTTCGTCGGCCGTCACACTATAACGGATAATGCCAACATGCTCATCCGCCAGGCTTGCAAAGCGTTCAGCGCTAATATGAATTCGATGGCCGCCGGGACTCTCCCAGTGCACAGTGCGCTGCAAGATGCCGTGTTCCATATCCAGGTTACGATGATAATCCAGGATCTTTCCTCGATCGAGGCGGAAACGCTCACCATCCATAAATAATTGGATTACAGTCCAGTCAGGCACATTTGCGAGCTCTTCTTTTGCGATCGGCACATTATCAAAAACACCGAAAAGCAATGTTGCCGTCGTCGCGCGAGGATAGCCTTCTTCGAAAGTGCCCCGTGTACAGAAATAACCGTTTCCAATTGTGAAAACGGTTTCCTGGCTATGCATCTTTTTTGGAGTCGTTTCAAACGAATCTTCATTCACATGCCAAAGATTTACCAAATTGCATCCTCCGTAGTATCAGCAAACGATCATTTAGAAGTAATTATAGTCCGCCCACCGGTTATTTTATTATTCTCCCAGTAAGTCTTGCAGTCGTTTGTTCTCCATCGTAGGCAATATCTCATCTGCCCGGTGAAAGCGCTCTTTGGGTCCAATACCAAGCGCGTGCATGCCTGCCGACTTGATCGCTTCGATACCTGCATCTGCATCTTCGACGCCCAGGCATTCCGACACAGGAGAATTCACAAGACCCGCCGCAAAGACAAAAATGTCGGGGGCTGGCTTTCCATTCACAATGCTATATCCATCGGCAATGCCATCAAAGTAAGAGGTAATTTGCAGTCTATCCAGCACAATTCTACAATTCTTACTGGACGAAGCAATAGCCGATTTGATACCGGCCGCACGAATCTCCTTCAGCAGATCAACGCCGCCCTTTACAACTTCATCCGGCGACATTTGCTTAATCAGATCATTGTAGTAGCGGTTTTTGCGATCCATCATTTCCTCGATCTGATCTTCGCTATACTGGCGGCCTTTGATAATGTACTGCAATGATTCGCGACGGCCAACACCACGAAGATGTTCGTCATTTTCTTCATGGTTAAAGGGGATACCCTCATCATCTGCAAGATGTTTCCAGGCCTGGTAGTGATATTCCGATGTATCAGTGAGGACGCCATCCAGATCGAAAATGATCGCCTTTGGTTTTTGCATGATAAATCTCTCCATTGATAGGTTTACACTATTCTTAAAAAGTATGAGAAGATCAAAAACGTTTTTGATCTCTAGTTCATTAACGAACGAAAGCAGAAAGAAGGGTACATCTTTGCTGATAAAACGCAAAAGTTCGGCTGACATCAGCAGAGTTGACGAAATCGAATTATAAACGGATCAGCTCGAATAGCGTATCGTGCAGAAGACCTGCTATACCTATGCCCTCTTGCAAAGCTTACGTCAATATATTACCATATCGAACAACAGTAGATTGAGCAAGTTTCCGAGCCGATTTCGTAATTCTCGATCATATATAAATAGTTCAAATTATTTCTCAGTAGACACGTAAATCATTTCAACTCTTCTGTATGAAAAGAGTAAATGCCGTGCCCAACACCAGAAAAAGTTAGCACCAGCGGACTTGAAATGAAACAAAGTCAATGTGCGTGTTATTAAAGGGAAACGTTCTAGAGCTAATGGAGCATGAAATGAGAGGAAAGAAAGGGGAATAGATAGTATCTATGAATACACCTGTACAGGTTGGCCCACCGCAGTTGCTGCTATTTCTTATAGCCGTGTTGGGGGTAGGCCTGCTCATTGCATCATTGATGGGGCTTTTTAGGGGGCGGAAGGAGGTGGAGATATTTGAAGATGAGGGTGGATATCGCTATCGGCGCTGGAGGCAACGTAGAAGACAATTCCGCTGGAAAAGTGGCTTGAGCGGCATTATTATGTTAGTACTCGCTGTGCTTCTTCTCTGGCTGACTGTTTCTGTGCAGGCTTATTTAGGACTTACAAGCGATATTAAGGTAGCTCATGTGCATGCAACGCAAGTGGAGAATGTCGACCATCTCATCAGCGTTGAATTGACAACTTTCGATCAAGGTGGTCAGCAGATATCTGATAAGACGTATATACTTAAAGGCGATCGCTGGATGTTACAAGGCAACATCATTAAGTTTCCTACCTGGATGAACATCTTTGGGATACATTCTGGCTACAAGCTTACCCGTCTGGAGGGCCAGTATGATGATCCAAATGTGGAGAGCAGTGGGCAGCATACTGTAATTGTTTTGAATGGGGGGGATGATAATTTTTTCAAGACGGTGTATAAGCAGTCCTGGTCGTCGCCATTTGTCGAGGCCGCCTACGGCAACGCTGTCATTACTCCGGCTGATGGAATGTCGTACAACGTCTATGTCTCTCAAACGGGACTCTATTCTAAACCCGATAAGTAGCATTATTGTGCGTTTCATGAAGATGGTTACCTATCTAACACTTTTGCAGACTTTTGCGCGCCGCGCAAAAGTATGAAAGCACTCTATGTGGTTTCAACGCGGTTTCAGAAGCGTATGTAGCTCTCTCATTGTGGTGGTCCATGCGTCTGAAGATGGATCGATAACCATAAAATGATCGGCACCAGATAATTCTATAAGCCTGACGTCGTCCCCAGCGTTTGCCGCCTTCTGTGCGTAGGCACGGCTTACTGCAAGGGGTATATTAGAGTCACTGGTACCATGGATCAAGACTTGTGGTAAACCAAGTGGAACGAGTGCCACTGGTGATGCTGCCGCATAGCGTTCAGGAAATGCAGCGGGGCTTCCACCAAGAAATGAGCCCGCCGCATCATTGCTCAAGTGGAGACGCCAGACTAGCTCTAGATCGATAGCACCAGCCAGGCTGATCGCCCCAGCCGGAATGAGAGGTGTTCCTGGTATGCTTAATGGACCCTGTTGCGGAAGCCGGGAACGCCCTGCGAGCCACAGGGCAAGCTGTCCACCTGCCGAATGACCAACAGGTACAATACGTGACGGATCTATATTTGATGGAGTTATAATTTTACGCAGATAATCCATTGCCTGAGCAACATCTTGTAGCGTACCAGGCCAGCCTCCTCCCTTATTGCCGACACGGCGATATTCAATATTCCACGCAGCTATGCCGCGACGCGCCAGGTGAACGGCCAGTCCATCCATTAATGTCAGATCGTATGCTGCTCGCCAGAAACCACCGTGCAGCAGCGGTACAATAGGATGTGGGCCAGGTCTATTAGGCAGGTATAAGTCTCCGAAGTTGTACTCGTTAGGACCATAGGTATGGCGGGTAATAGTGTAGGTAGGAAGAGGGTCTGTAGACTTCCTACGCAGACTAGATGATTCCATCATGTGTGTAATCTCCCTCTCTTTGTTGCAGACACCCTGACCGACGATATGGATGCAACCTTGCGAGAAGTAGAACATCTACGGTGTTGTTCTACGCATAACCAGGTCAATTACACCCAAGACAGCCGGAATCTGCGCGCATGTTGTTAATAACAGGCGTGACAAGGTATCCAGGCGCGGCTTTTCAATAACCTGGTATATCCACTTTCCAAGTCGGGCTCCTAGAACCATTGTAGCGGCTGCTGGAACGGCTAGCAAGACCATCCAACTGGCTGAATGCCAGATACTGAACGTGCATATTCCGAAGATCAGGCCGCTGATAGCAAAAATTCGCCCTTCTCTAAAGCTGCTATGCTTTAGGATCGTAAATGCGATTACGGCGACAAAGAGTGGGATGGGCAACCAGAGCGATGGCTCCTTAAACAGAACAGACGGAATATCTGTAACATGCTTGATGCCATTGTAATGCAAAAAGAATAGAGTATACCAATCGCGAACCATCAATATTATAGACCACAGAAGAGGTGCAACAATGAATATTCGAGCACGTGCATCGAGCTTTCGTAGTAAAGCCATCGCCAGGCCTGCAAACAGGGCAAGCAGCGGAATAAAGAGTGGGCTGGTCTGGCGTGTCAAGCTATAGTGCAAATAGATACGATACATATGTTGGGCGGAAGGTTCTCCACGTACAATGGGAATATTTGCTAATGCATGAATAAGATTTGGTGAGTACATTAAGTAGTATGGCCCCAGGATTGCCGGACACAGAAACTCCAGAATAAGTAAGGCAATTACAATTCTGGTAAGCCAGTTAATGGGACGATAGGTGCGGAATGCCAGGCGCGCAGAGACGAAGCCAAGGATAATAGTAAGCCAGCACCATCCCAGCATACAGTGCGGCATTGACCATTGCGTCTCATCTAACCCATAGGCAGTGTGCCAGAAATTGTCGAGCATGATTGTAATGCTCAACATAATAAGGCCCGCGCCCAGGATGATAAGCGAACCAGCAAATTTAAGCTTAAGAATAGGCAACTGAATACTTGGACCAAACCAGGATTGTAAGCTGGGCGTAAATGCAATTGCGGCTATGAGTAGCCCTGATACCACTGTCATAATGAATATAAACAGATGCGGAGCCGACCAGAATGTGTCGAACCTTATCGTCGCATGCCAGACGCGATCCCACAGCTTACCAATGCCTGTAGAGGCAAAGAAGATGATGAAGGTGAGCCAGAGCAGCCGATAGGCCCAGATAAGGCTGGCTGGCTCCCGTATATCCTGTATGCTCTCGCCATCCGCTTGTATATTTTCCTGAAGTGAGATATGTTCTTGTTCTGAAAGGTCTGATGGTATAAAGTCCGCAGTAGGCCTATCTGTTATTGAATCCATATGCTGCATACTGTACCTACTTTCTCTGCTTCTACATCTGAATATATGCGAACTCTGTTTGTTGTAGTGAATCAAGTGCAGTTCCCATAGCTTCTGTTGTGAAGTAGTCCTCCACGCCAATGCCCTTGCCGGGACTACTAACATAAAGCTGGTAGCCAGGCGTCATACGATAGAAGTAGCCATGATAAGTCGATTGGTAAAAGTGATTTGCAATTACGTCAATCAGCTGTTGCTCCCTCTCAAGCATTTGAGGTGCTTGTTTTATTTGTTGCAGAGCCTGGTTGTAGTGATAGAGTGCGATCAGTGAAAGTGTTTGTGAGCGAGTTTCTTTATAGCTTTTTTCTACCACTCCTGTGTCCATGTCGAGCGCGAAAAGGAGCCCTTGATGATCTGTGTCCCATAAACTACTTCCAAACATACTCTGGAGTATCTGGCCGGCAACATCGAGGTAGTGAGGATCATGGGTCGTGTTGTATGCATTAATAAGTGCCTCAGCTCCATTTCCCTGTGTGCTGGGTTTAGCCTGATAGTTTTGTACCTGTAGCTGCTTGTTCGCTGTCACTTCTATACTGTTGTAAAACAGGTGATAGTGGGGGTCAATGGCGAATGCGAGTATGTGGTCGAGCGTGGATTTTCCCGCTTGTATCCAATCTGGTTGATTCCAGCGTGTGCCTGCATCAATCAATGCGGCACCGCAATTGAGTGTATGTTCTACATTGGCGTTGCCGGGTATATGTGCTCGATTGAAGACTATGCCGACGGTAGGGTCATACCAGTGCTGGTAGAAATTTTTTGCCATGGTGTGAGCGTCATCTATAAGGGTGCTGTTCTTCAAGAGCAAACCATCACGCAGCAGTGTGAAGTAGAGCCAACCCTTGGGAATACTGTAGTTCTGGAAGTCAATTTGTACTTGATTTATGGCTTTTCGTACATCCATATCATACTTATGGTCCTCGCTATGCAGCGTTGTGTACTCCGCAAGGGCGTTGAGATAGAGTAAATCAACCTGAGGATCGTGATTCCCTGCTGTTGCCTCGTCATCGCCGGTTTTGAGCGCGTTGGTCTGTCCCGGGTCGTCCATTTTCCAGTTGATGAACAAGCCTCCGGTAACCCTCCCATGCGTCTTAGCTTCCGTATTCCAGCCGTGCTGGCTGATATTGTCCAGAACCTGTTGGGCAACCTTGTCGATTGCGGGTGAAAGTTGCCCCACATTAGCTTGAAGCGCTTGTTGATTAACCTCTACACTTGCCTGTGGAGGTACGTTGGATACGTGTTTTGTCTGTGGATTATTATTTGATCCCGCGCAACCAGCCATGAGTAATAGAGTAAGTATAAGTAAGCCACAGCGGATAGAACGTTTGAAGGACTTGTGCATTTCTTCTCCTTCTCTTGAAGAGGCCTCTGGTATGAGTTGCCTCGGAAATTCTGGAATCTCATCTACTGTACATTGTAATCGACTATAGTAGCAGAGATGCTAATCATTTGCACTACGAAAGTAGACTGCTGATCCATAGCCTTCATAGACGCGGCGGAAATCGGAAGGCGGAAAAGTAAAGCGACTGTTTTTGGTCACTCCGCCCTGGTAGCCCCCGTTATCTGTGATAAGCCAGATACGATTATGGGCTGAGAGCACATTTTGGAACTCGCTCTGGTTTAATAAGGGGCTGGCACCTGATGTTGTTTCAATAAGCTTGCCATTTTGCTCAAACAGGAAGAGCGAACGATCTATTGAAAAGTAGTAATCAACATGTCCCACATAGTAGAGAACTGAGACTGCTGGTGCCACGGTGATCACGACATCGCCTTTGTGCAGATGCTCCTGCATATACTGAGAAACATCGTTGTAGTCGGCGAAGTGGTGCCGGTAGGGAAGACCGGAGATGCGACTAATAAACAGGTTATAGTTGCTGATTGGCAGCATCGGCAAGATCAACACACTGATACAAAGCAGCGCAATCGTACTTCTCACGATAAGACGCAGCGGTAGAGTAAGCTGTGGATATGCAACTGGTCTTCCTGCTGGAAGAGCGAGGTGTGGGCGAGCAAAGCGCCATGTAGCCTCTAAGACGTGCCAGAAAGCGTAGGCTCCTAGCAAGTAGTAGATGGGCAATAACGGATAGTAGTAGCGGTCCGCTTGCATGGTAAACACGAAGAAAAGTGTGCAGCTTGAGATAACCAGGAAGAGTGCACAATAGCGCGACCGGCGGTCTTTCTGCGTGAATGCCAGCAGGCACCCAAGTAGAGCCAGTAGAGAATTGACAGTTATCCATGGCTGCGTCAGTACCCATGGAGCAACATTATCTGTCAGAGTATTTCCTCCCCTGAACAAGAGATTAAAGTAGTAGGGAATATTATCGAGAGACACTTGAATTTGTGGACGTCGGCTCTGGTCAGTAGCGAATATCTGTGGATTCGCCCAGAAAACCAGCAGCAATTGAGTAATGATCGCTACTATTGCGATCAGCGCCGCACTCCACCAGTGTTTTTTGCGGAGCACTGCAGGAAGTCTGTATGGACCTTCCCTACTGCCCAGCAACACGCAAATGAGCACTGCTGGTAGAATAATAAAGTTTTCTTCATGACTAAAGTAGGCGAGCAGCAGACAGAGCATGGCCAGGTAGACGGGGCGTTTTCGGTCACGCATCTGTATAGCCCGGTAGGACATAAAGAAGACGATAAGAGCACTCAATTGAGCTTGCTCATACATACGCGTCTGACGTGCCCAGAGCAGGGTGTAAGGTGAAAAGGCAAGCATGGCTGTTGCCAGCCACGCAATCTTGCGATTGAAAAACTTCTGCCCACAAAAGTAGAGCAAGAGAATACTCAGCAGGTACCAGACTACACTGATTGTGCGGGGAACGATAGCACTGCTTGTGCCAAAGATAGACATGACAAGTGCCAGAATGTAAGAGAACAGTTCGCCCTTCGGATAGAGATATCCGGACGGGAAAGCTGGGAAGCCATGCTGCATAATATTTCTTGCCGCATAATAGCTCGACAACTCATCTTGCCAGAAAGGCTCATATGCAAGGTTGTAGCACGCCATGGGAATAGCAAGTAGTACAATAGGCACCAGCCCCCAGTTTTGTTTCAGCCAATGCATAAGACGCTCTTTTCGTGTATCGTGTGCCGCTGCCTGGATACCTTCTGTCAACTCAGCTTGTAACTGCTCAAAATCAATATTTTCTTCTTTCGTCTCCTGCCATTTGTTTCTCTTATAGAAGGAGAACCAGAGTCCCAGCGTGCTGAACGCCACCACTAATACCAGGATGCCAGCCCAGAAGCTTGTGTAGGGGAATGGCCTGATTAGAAGAGGTTCACGGGCTAGAGAGATCAGCAAAGCCTCTAGCGCAAGTGCTGGAAGAAAAACTAAACATGCTCCCTCTAAAGCCAGCCGGAATGATGTATAGAAGCGGCGCAGGACGAACCATCCTATAAAGAGCCAACAGGTCAAAACTGCCAGGATGCTATAGAAAATAGTTTCAGCAAGCGATCCTGGTGGAAGTATTTGTACGCTGCGTGTGCTGTTACTGTCTGGCAGATAGTAAGTATTGCTCGCCCCTGGTCGCCCAACCAGGTCTGGTGCAGCCCATTGAAAAGCTGTGCTCTGTGCGTCTGTCCAGTTTGCGACTGGCTGTGAAGAGGCATGCCAGCCTGTATCGGATGCAAGTGGGTTGGTATAGTTCCCCGCCACCCCAACAATCATGTCCACGCTCAGTGCGCTCTTCAATGTCTCCAAACCCACTTTCGTAGTACTCGTGCCTGGAGAGAGGACATGAATAGCGATAGTGTTACTACCTGTGTGCACATAGGGCGAGATATCGTAGACACCCAGCAGCAATCCATTGCGATAGGGCGCGGCTTCTTTGTTATCATCTAAGAGAGTGTTAATGGTCTCCAATGGCACATCTACCTGCCCGTTCCATTTTATGTACAGATGACCATTAATAAAGACCTCCGCGGTACCTGTAGCCACCAGGCGCAAAAGAGCCTCACTCGTGCCCTGAGGCAATAGTATGTGACGTACAAAATACCCTTCCTGGCCTGCTTGTGTACTAATCCAATGTGACGGCTGTGGTTGCTCGTAGACAAGTGGATTAACAGCAAGGGATGCTGTTTGTATTGGCTGTTTGACGATTCCCGCCGATTGCCATTGGCTTGCATCAAAGTCAGGCGTGGACCAGGTATTGGCGTTGACGGCATTACGAGGGTGAGCTAGTGCTGTCTGCCCTGTTGCTTGCCAGGTGTTGCCGCTGCCATAGTAACGAGTCTGCTGACCCCAGATTGTACCAATGTTTGCACGCATCTGGGGCATATTTTGATCTACATTTGCGATACGAATACCAATACTATTACTACCAGCTGTCAAAAGTGAGTCTATATCAAACATATAAACTGCCGATGCATCACCTTGTACAAAATTTTTTGTGTTATTGCCTATATAGTTTCCATTTACATAGAGTTGAAATACCTGGTTTGCCGCAATAGTGATAAATGCATCATCGGGCACTGCTGCAAAATCCATGGTGTAGCGAAAGTATGCAACAGGCGACGGTGTATTTGTTGTAGCTGGCGTATCTCCTGCTTGTATCCACTGTGCATCTTGCCAATGAGGTGCATAGCTTTTTGCTTGTGGCACGAGGAAATACTGGCATGCAAACCAGCTTGTTCCTGTACAGGTGAGCAGAAGGCACAGCCATAGGAAGGTGCTAGACAACCGCTTTCTGGCCCTTTTTAAGCTAGATACATTCGGCATCTGCTGTGGTAAGGGTTGAGGCTGTATTCTATCTGGAGCTATCATATCTATCCCCTTTCTCTGCGCTGAGCAGTCCTAAAGTATGGCCTAACGCAGACCTGAGATGTTCTGACGAGCCGTATTGTTGCGATATTCTGGATCAAGGTTCTGAGCCTTAAATAGATACTCACGCCCGACTACATATTCTCCCAGTCCTATTTTGCTTAAAGCCATATATGTATAGGCAGATGATTGAACATCATTGAGCGTATTTAATGCTAAAACTGAACGCATCTGGACTTCACTGCCAGAATAATCATGGATGTCGTAGAGAATGCGCCCGATTGTATAGCGTGCGTAAATGTTGGTTGGATCAATCTGTTCAAGTTGATAGAGCCAGGGCAAAGCAGGAGTATCATTCTCCATGAGCTCAACCCGTTGTCCTTTAAGTGGCGTGCTTAGTTCTGCCAGCCGTTCAAGAGATAAGCTTATTTCGTCGGTAAGCCATGGCGTGTTTGGATACTGTTGCCTTGCCTCTATTAGTTCTTGATAAGAGGAGAGAAGGTCATTCTGTTGACGATAATAGGCAGCCAGGTAGGCCTGACTCTCCAGGTTTGACTGCTGTGGATGAAGGAAGTACTCCGCTTGCCCACGCTCGATATGATAGGCTCCCAGTTGATCTAACGATGGATTGAGCGCCTGTGCAATATTCAACCAGTGTAGAACCGCAGTATAGTCTCCTGCACTCAGCAAATGTTCCGCCTGGTATGTACAGAGGAGCGCCGTGGGGCCACGTCCAAGTACAATAATGGCAAGGAAGCTCAACGATAGAATCAGCGTAAAGCGCAAACGGCCTCTTTTTGCATGATCCATACTATCTCTACCTCTAGGCTGCAGAATACGCTCAGACAGCAGGATTACTATGCTTACTAGAGGTAGGAAAAGACCTATGTTTGTATGATCAAGAAGAAGCCCAAGCCTTTCAACAAAGTTAAGTGGATGAAAGGCGAGGGATTGAATGGGAAAAAACTGGTCTGCAACGCCGTACCCCAGGTGTGTTTTTACCAGAAGGAGCTGCAGTTCGCCACGCATCAGTGTGGCTATGCTCTGCATATCAATAAAAAGATACTGCAGGAGGAATAGTAGAGACGGGAGGAGGCAAAGGAATGCCGCCACACTCATATATTTCGCAAGAGGGCGTGCAGTTATAAAAGATCCAGCAAGCGTTTCAACTTTCCGCTCCGAATGGAGTAGTGTTTGCCATGCCAGGCATGTAATAAAAAAGATAGAACATGCGCAGCCTAAACAGAGCACTCCATAATTGAATAGAGCAGAGTGCAACTGCCAGCCAATATCAACGGGCAGTTGCCAGGCTGACAGACGCTCTCCCGTAGGATACACTAGCCAGGGCATGAAGCTAGTAATGAGCATAATACTCCCCGCTATGCCCGGCATAATGACACGATACGCTGCCCAACTCCTGTATATAGACCAGCGGCGGTTGAACATAACCATAATTCCTTCTTTTCTTCTCTCTATTACGCATGTTCTACGCTTGTAATATTAACCGCTTGTCCTTCATGCATTTTGTTCAACGGCAAGACTACAATCTTGTCATTAACCAGGAGCCCACTATCGATGAAGAAAACGTTTGGAGCATTTCCTGCTACATGAATGGGCTGTAGGTAGACATGGTTGTTACGCACAATAAAAACGCTAGACTCGCGGTCTGGGTTGAGTACTGCAAGACGTGGCACAATAAAAGCATTTTGTTGGCTTTGAATACGTACAAAAGCGCTCATGCCTGGTAAGAGAACTTGTTGTGCATTCGGCACATTTACCCATACCTCGAAGGTATCGGTCTGAGGGTCAGCCTGGGGAATAATCGATGTAATAGCTCCTTTAAGTGTAAGATTTGGGAGTGCGGACGGCATCACCAGAGCTGGTGAACCAATTTTCACTTGTTGCAGGTTGGCAAGCGGAATTTTCGCGTGCACCGTTACAGTAGAGAGATCCATGATAGTGAGTAAAATGCTGTTCGCCTCAAAAACCTGGCCAGGATTGATGTTTACAGTTGTGACGACACCATCCACCGGTGAAATCAGATTTCCACTATTCAGAGTCGGCGAAGATGCCTGGGCAACGAGCGCATTATAATGATTTCTAGCAACCTCCAGCGCCTGTTGTGCCTGAGCTACAGTCACTGGATTGTAAGGCGAGCTGTTCGAAACTGAGTTTAGATAGGCTTGCGCCGCAGCAACGTTGTCGGATGCCTGGGTGACTTGTGCATTCAATTGCGTTGGATCAAGCTTAATC
>CAXTXB010000073.1:12589-15107 GCA_964247965.1 uncultured Dictyobacter sp.
GATTCTGCTTGACGTGGTCGCCTGCTTTAATCATCACATTAATCACCCGTTCAGCGGCTGGAAATGACATATCTAATTGCTGATGAGCATAAGCCAGTCCGCCGCCGCCGATGTACTGACTCACGCTTTGTTGCTTATTAACTTGATACGCAGTTACAGGCTGTACGGCAAGGAATATGTACCAGAATGTATACCCTAAAGCGCCAAGCAGCAACGTAGCGAGCAATACAGCAGTAATTGTCAGCACCTGTCTTGTTTTTTGTGTCATAAAAGACTCTTGCCTCGTATCTTTAATCCCAATAAATGCTTTATACGTCTTTGCAGCCTTGTTTATTGTGGGTGTCGTATTCGATACAACCTCAAGGCGTTGAAGTTTCTTTACTGGCCGCCTGCCCGCTTGATGAATCGAAGCATCCTTAAGTGATGTTGGTGTAGTGCGATCAGGCGTAGAATCTGGGTAGGCGGAATATATTTGTGTTTGCTTATAATCATCCATTCTATTTCGCTCCATAGCTTATTTTCCCTTTTCTCATTCCCATGTAAAGATAGATACATCCACCAATAACCCCAAAGAGGAGTGTCTGGAGGTCCATCAAGACGACGAGCAGAAATGATGTAGCTGGGAGAATGTGAATAGTTGTAAAAATGTATAGAAAAGTAGTTTCGCGTAGTCCAAAGCCATTAATAGAGATGGGTAGGAAGGCGATAAGTGAGACGAAAGGAACAGCAACTAGGTAAAAAACGAATGGAACCTGGATGTGTAAGACCAGGGCGTATCCATAGTAATTTAATGCAGCACTGAGATGAAAGAGCATGCCAAAGACAATTGCAGTGCATGTGGCACGCGGCTGCAGAATACTCAGACGAATGGTATTGCCCAGCTTGAGTACAAGTACCACTCCACGATTTGTTGCCCACTTCCCTTTTAAGAGTCTGGGTAGCAGTGTAATGCCACAGAAAGTACTCGCCAGCGCTGCGCACATTCCGAGGCAAGCAAGCAAAAACGTAATAGCAAGATTGTGTGGGAACACAGCATGCCAGATAAACAGAGCGGGTACCGATATGAATAACATACCTATAAAACCCGTAACCCGGCTCATAAGCACTGCGCTTGTGGCACCAACCGTATTTCTTCCCTCTTTGCCCACATAGTATGCCTTAACCATATCGCCTCCCATCCCAGTAGGCAAAAAATGGTTAAAGGCAATACCAACGAGATAGAGATTAACGAGCCGCCTGAGGTCCATATGTATATATTCGGCATCCAGTAAGCTCTGCCATTGATAGGCACTGATAATCACACCTAACAACCCTACCGCTATGCCTATGAGTAGTATTCCATCATCAAGATGAGGTATGCTGTGTAAGATAGCTTGCCAGGAGATAGATCTGAGCAAAAATGCGAGCAGAACAACTGTACATCCCAGCCGCAGCCCAAATTTTAACCACAGAGCACTCCTGCCCTTGGAAGGTCGCTTTTCCTCTAATAGCGCATCCTCGTGGAACTCTTGTGGCGTGTCATCAGCAGGAGTGGCCTGTTTGGGGGTTGGTATACTCATTACGCCTCGCCTCTTTACTAAACTAACGCGTACTGATCCTATGGAATTGATAGACCAGCACGCGATATGGAAATTACAAGAATTTATACAGGTTGGGCTGACCTATAGAGCGAGCGTGCATACTCAAACTCTTCTACGAGTCCCTCCTGTAATGTGACTAAAGGATGATAGGCGAGTAGCCTCTGAGCACGTTGTGTGTCTGCGAATGTATGACGTACATCTCCATGCTGCCTGGCTTCGAAGTTAACCGCAATCGAGGAGCTGCTCACCTCTTTGAGAATATCGATGACTCCTCTCAGTGTTATCCTTGAGCCGCCTGCAATATTCATAGCTTGTCCAATAGCCTCGTGCGTGCTAGCAGCGAGTATGTTTGCCTCCACCACGTCGGAAATGTAGGTGAAGTCGCGCGTTTGATACCCGTCGTCATAGATGCTAATAGGTTCATGGCGCAAGACTGCTTTACAAAAGCGGTGAAAAGCCATATCTGGGCGCTGGCGCGGACCATAGACAGTGAAGTAACGCAAGGATACTGTTGGCACCCCGAAGTTGCGATGGTAGAGTGTGCAGAGGTTTTCAGCGGCGAGCTTTGTCACACCATAAGGCGAGAATGGGTGCAACTGGGCATCTTCTCTGATCGGGAATTGCGTCGCATCACCATAAACGGAAGATGAGGAAGCATAGACAAACCGTTTTACACCACCAATACGCAGCGTAGTCTCTAAGAGCCGCTGAGTTGCCAGCACGTTATACTCAGTATAGTGCGCAAATTCGTTTCCCCAACTTGCGCGTACTCCAGCCTGCGCCGCCTGGTGGAATATCCAGTCAGTACCATCAACCAATGAGTTGAGAGGAAGACTTACTAAATTTCCTTCGATAAAAGTAAATCTGTTATAAGAGCGTGGGCCTTCCAGGTTTTGCTCTTTTATAGATCGATCATAGTAATCAATAAAGGCGTCGAT
>CAXTXB010000074.1:0-10436 GCA_964247965.1 uncultured Dictyobacter sp.
TCTTACACCTACCCCCCAGGGTTGGTTTTCGATTTGGCGAGGGAGGCTCTGCATCTCTTTTGGCCTTTTTCTTCTTTCAACAGCATTGACCGCAAGGGATGGTCGCTACGCGGAGTGGGCCGGTCGAATGAAGTGGGTCGGTCTCATTACTCTTACATTGATGCGCATTGGACCGTATTCATTCCATCCGTCCTCCCACCACCGCAAAATACCCTTTACTACCTATTGAAAAGCGCACTAACAACACTTACAATGAACATCTAAAAAAAGTTGTGTATACTCATGAAAAACTACTCTATGAGCTGGTCTATAAGACGTCCAAGGCCGTAAATTCAAAAAGCGCCAATGCATCCTGATTGCTTTGTCAGGCTTGAGACCATATAGGTCGCATTATGTGCTGCAAAAATGGACGCAACATGCTATACTTTATACTACGGTTCCGTAGATAGTTGATGGAGAAAGTCTTCAATGGCAATTAAGAAAAGTGAGCTTTATAGTTCGCTGTGGAAAAGCTGCGATGAACTCCGTGGGGGGATGGACGCCTCTCAGTATAAGGATTATGTGCTCGTCCTGCTCTTCATAAAATACGTCTCCGACAAATACGCCGGCCAGCCCCGCTCTCTAATCGAAGTTCCTGCGGGCAGCAGTTTTGCCGATATGGTCATGCTTATCGGCGATAAAGAGATCGGCGATAAAATCAACAAGCAAATTATCGCTAGGATTGCCGAGAAGAACGGTCTCAAAGGCGTGATCGATGTGGCTGATTTCAACGACACCGACAAGTTGGGCAAGGGCAAGGAGATGCAGGATCGGCTCTCGAACCTGGTCTCGATCTTCAATAATCCTGCCCTGGATTTCCGCAAAAATCGCGCGGAGGGCGATGACCTGCTGGGAGACGCTTATGAATATCTGATGCGCCACTTTGCCACTGAATCGGGCAAGAGCAAGGGTCAGTTTTATACCCCCTCCGAGGTCTCACGCGTCATCGCCAAAGTGATCGGCATTAATAAGGCCAAAAGTGCGGACCAGGCGATCTATGATCCTACCTGCGGCTCTGGCTCGCTGCTGTTGAAGGCTGCCGACGAGGCTCCGATCAAGATTACCATCTATGGACAGGAGATGGATAACGCGACCTACGCGCTGGCCCGTATCAATATGATTCTGCATAGTCACGATACCGCCTTTATTGCACACGATAACTCACTCTCATCTCCCTATTTTAAGCAGGACATGCAGAGGCAAAAGGAAGATCATCGCCTCAAAACGTTCGATTTTGTCGTCGCCAATCCTCCCTTCTCCAATAAAGCCTGGAGCACCGGCTTTGACCCGGACCATGATCTCTATCAACGCTTTGCTGATGGCGTGCCGCCGCGCAAAAATGGCGATTATGCCTTTCTACAGCACATCATTCGCTCGCTCAAAAGCACCGGCAAGGGTGCGGTGATTCTGCCGCATGGTGTGCTCTTCCGGGGCAACAGCGAGGGGGAGATTCGCCAGAATCTCATTCGCAGAGGCTATATCAAGGGCATCATCGGCCTGCCTGCTAATCTGTTCTACGGCACCGGCATCCCCGCCTGCATCATCGTGCTCGACAAAGAGAACGCCGCCAGTCGCACCGGCATCTTTATGATCGATGCCAGCAAGGGCTTTATAAAGGACGGTAACAAGAATCGTCTGCGCCACCAGGACATTCATAAGATCGTCGATGTCTTCAATCGTCAGCTTGAGCTACCCCGCTATTCGCGTATGGTGAGCGTGGCAGAGATCGAGGCCAACGACTACAACCTCAATATTCCACGCTACATTGATAGCACAGAGCCCGAGGACCTGCAGGATATCGCGGCCCATCTGCTGGGCGGCATCCCCGAGCGCGATATCGATGCCCTGTCAGACTACTGGCAGGTCTTTCCCACCCTCAAGCAGCAACTCTTCTCCGCCGGTTTGCGCCCTGGCTATAGCGAGCTTTGCGTGAATACTGTCCAGATTAAGCCAACTATTTTCTCGCATCCCGAGTTTGTGACGTATACGCAGTCTGTGACCGCATTGTTTGAACAGTGGCGAGCCAGCAGCGTGCCCATACTCAAAAATCTCAGCGTGGGCAGTCATCCCAAAGAGCTGATCGAGCAGCTTTCCGAGGACATACTGCGCGTCTTTGCCAGAGTACAATTGATCGACAAGTACGATGTCTACCAGCACCTGATGAGCTACTGGTCCGATATGATGCAGGACGATGTATACGTCATCGCCCAGGATGGCTGGCAGGCTAACAGCGCTCTTATTCCACCGCCACTGATCATCAACCGCTACTTTACAGCCGATCAGCAGCATATTGAGCAACTGGAAGCAGCCAGAGATGAGATTGTGCGTAAGATGGAAGAGCTGGAGGAAGAGCACGGCGGCGAGGACGGCCTGCTCGAAGAGGCGAAAAACGAGAAGGGCAAGGTTACAAAGAATAGCATCAGTACCCGCTTGAAAGACATCTTTGCTGATTTCGAAGCAATAGACGAGCGCATGATGCTGAATAAATATCTCGATCTGATCAATCAAGAAGCCGAGGCGAACAAGAAAGTAAGAACAGCACAAAAGGTCCTCGAAGCCAAAGTCAGCGCGAAATACGAGAAGCTGAGTGAGGACGAGATGAAGACGCTCGTGGTAGACGATAAATGGCTCGCTACACTTGCGTCTGACGTACAGTCTGAGCTAAATCACATCTCTCAAGCGCTAACCGGACGTATCAAAGAGCTTGCGGAGCGTTATGCCACGCCGCTACCCAAACTTTCTGAAGATGTTGAGGCCTTGAGTGACAAAGTAGATGCACACCTAAAAAGGATGGGGGTTGTATGGTAATAACAGCGCGAGAAACGGAATTGAAGCCGGGGTATAAGCGGGCGGAGGTAGGGGTGATACCGGAGGACTGGGAAGTCACGCCATTAACAGGGCTGGTCGTAATACAACATGGTTATGGATTTCAGAGTCAGTATTTCAAACCGTTCGGTAAATACCGTCTAACTACTCCAGGACATTTCCATGAAACCGGAGGGTTTCGTGATGTAGGTGAAAAACAGAAGTTCTATGAAGGTCCGTTGCCCGAAGGCTATCTGCTGTCTGAGGGTGATCTGATTGTGGCGATGACTGAGCAGACGGATGGCCTATTAGGAAGCGCAGCGATAGTGCCTATTGGTAATACCTATCTCCACAACCAGCGACTTGGGAAGGTTAAGATTTTATCACCCAACGTGAGCATTAGATTTTTGTATCGAGTTTTCAATTCCAATTACTATCGAGCCAAAGTGCGTGAGACTGCCGCAGGCACTAAGGTGAAACATACATCACCATCAAAGCTTCTTGAGATTCCAGTCCCACTTCCGTCCACAAAAGCCGAGCAGGAAGCCATCTCCACTGTTTTCTCCGATACTGACGCTCTGATTGAATGCTTGGAAAAAATTATCGCCAAGAAGCGCGATATCAAGCAGGCAACAATGCAGCAATTGCTCACGGGGAAGATGCGGTTGTCAGGGTTCAGCGGAGAGTTAGAATCTGGCTATAAGCAAACTGAGGTAGGAATGATGCCGGAAGATTGGAAGCTAACTAAGCTTGGAGAGGTTGCGGATGTGAAAACCGGCCCCTTCGGCTCTGCTCTTCACGAAAGAGATTATGTCTATGATGGGACACCAATTATAACTGTCGAACATTTAGGTGAACAAGGCATTGTTCATACTAACTTACCTATGATTTCTGACCTTGATAAACAAAGATTAAAAACCTACTCTCTTTTAAAGGGTGATGTTGTATTTAGTCGAGTAGGATCAGTTGATCGCAACGCCTTGATCACAGAAGAAGAGACCGGCTGGCTTTTTTCAGGTCGGCTACTAAGGATAAGATTAAAAACATCAGATATTTGCTCGTCCTTTTTAAGTTACTATTTTCACCAAGAGTCTACAAAACAAAGGATAAGAGCTGTAGCAGTTGGCCAAACTATGGCATCTCTAAATACTCAAATACTAAGAAACATTGATATTGCCTTTCCACTTACTAAAATTGAACAACAAGCCATTGCTACTGTTATCTCAGACATGGACGCCGAAATCGTAGCACTGGAGCAGAAGCGCGACAAGACTCGCACCTTGAAGCAAGGTATGATGCAGGAACTACTCATAGGGAAGACGAGGTTAGGATGAACTCCATTGACCAGATCGAACGCATTACGCAGAATCGGGTCGTCAAGCTATTCCGCGATCAACTGAAATACAGCTATCTCGGCGACAAGGGAAGACTTCCAGGTAACCGCAACATCGAAGAAGATCTGTTGCGCAACTTTCTGAAGCGGAGACAGGGCTACAGTGACGAGCTTATCAACCGCGCAGTGTATGAATTCAATCGCGTGGCTGGCGATCAGGTCGGGAGCCTCTACGATATCAACAAGGATGTCTATACTCTGCTGCGCTATGGCGTCAAGATCAAGACTGGCGCGGGCGAAAAATATGAGACCGTCAAGCTGATTAACTGGGAGGACGAGTGGGAGAATAATGACTTCGCTTTTGCCCAGGAAGTTACCGTGCAGGGTCCGAACAGCAAGCGACCTGACATTGTGCTCTATGTCAATGGCATCGCGCTCGCTGTTCTGGAGCTGAAGCGCGCGATCGTGGACGTGAGCAATGGCATCCGTCAGAATATAGACAACCAGAAGCCGGAGTATATCCAGCCTTTTTTCACTACCATTCAGCTGGTCCTGGCCGGCAACGATACTCAGGGTCTGTACTATGGAACAACGGAGACGACAGAGCGGCAATTCGATGTCTGGAAAGAGGAGAGTCCTGTCGAGAACGCACTGGACCGACATCTGACACAGCTCTGCTCGCAGCAGCGTTTGCTAGAGATCATCCACGACTTTATCATCTTCGATCACGGCGTTAAGAAAGTCTGTCGCCCGCACCAGTACTTTGGCGTGGTTGCGGCACAGGAGCGGGTGCGCAGCCGCGAGGGCGGCATCATCTGGCACTCGCAGGGTAGCGGCAAGAGTCTGACGATGGTCTGGCTGGCCAAATGGATTCGCGAGCATGTATCCAACGCCCGTGTCCTGATCATCACCGACCGCACCGAGCTGGACGAACAGATCGAAGGGATCTTCCTGGGCGTCGAAGAAGAAATCGTCCGCACAAAAAGCGGAAAAGATCTCGTCAACAAACTCGCCGCCACCACGCCCTGGCTACTCTGCTCGCTCATCCACAAATTTGGCAGCAAAAAGGGGAACAGGACAGATGAAGATGGCACCGTAGATGAAGGCGATGTGGAGGCCTTTATTGCCGACGTGAAGCCCAATCTCCCGACCAACTTCAAAGCACAAGGCGACACCTTCGTCTTCGTAGATGAATGTCATCGCACTCAATCAGGCAAGCTGCGCGAAGCCATGAAAGAGATCGTTCTACCCAACGCCATGTACATCGGCTTCACCGGCACACCCCTCTTGAAAACGGACAAAAAGACCAGCGTAGAGATCTTCGGCACGTATATACACACATACCTATTCAGAGAAGCCGTCGCCGATAAAGTCGTGTTGGACCTGCGCTACGAGGCGCGCGACATCAACCAATATATTGGTTCGCAGCAGAAAATCGACGCCTTGTTCGAGGCAAAGACGAGAGGGCTAACCGAACCCGCACGCGCACGACTCAAGCAAAAATGGGGTACGATGCAGAAAGTGTTCAGTTCAGAGGATCGGCTCAAGCGGATTGTGGACGACATTATGAACGATATGGATACAAAACCACGTCTGCTGAACAGGCGCGGCAACGCCCTGCTGGTCGTGGACGGCATCTATCAGGCCTGTAAAATCTATGAATTGTTCATCAAGATGGGCTTTCACGAGTGCGCCATCGTGACCTCGTATAAACCCTCAAGAAAAGAGACCAAAGGCGAGAGTAGCGGCGAGGGAGAGACCGAGAAGCTAAGGCAGTTTGAGATCTATCAGAAGATGCTCAACGGCAAAACGACCGAAGCCTTTGAAAAAGATGTCAAAGATAAATTCGTCCGCCAGCCGGGGCAGATGCGACTCTTAATCGTCGTCGACAAGCTGCTGACGGGCTTTGACGCGCCCTCGGCCACCTATCTCTATATCGACAAGCAGATGCATAATCACGGACTGTTTCAGGCCATCTGTCGCGTGAACCGCCTGGACGGCGATGACAAAGACTACGGCTACATCGTCGATTATCAGGACCTCTTCAAAAGCCTTGAAAGCTCAATCCGCGATTATACCGCAGAAGCGTTAAGCGGCTACGATCAAAAAGATGTCGAGGGCCTGTTGAGCGACCGCATCGAAAAAGGACGCGAGCAGTTAGAAGAAGCACGCGAGCAGATCAAAGCCCTCTGCGAGCCGGTCCGCCTGCTCAGACAGACGGAGGATTATATCTACTATTTCTGTGGCGACACGGCAGATAAGGAAGCGCTCTCAAACAACGAGCCCAGGCGCGTCTTGCTCTACAAACTCGCGAACTCGCTGATCCGCGCCTACGCAAACATCGCCAATGACATGAGCGCCGCTGGCTACGATGAGCAACAGAGCAAACAGATCAAAGACGAAGTGGACTATTATACAAAGGTGAGCGCAGCCATCAAGATGGCCAGTGGCGATTATCCAGACCTCAAGCTCTACGAACCAACGATGCGCCGTCTGCTCGACAACTATGTGCGTGCCGACGATAGCAAAAAACTCTCTGCCTTCGACGACATCTCGCTGATCCAGTTGATCGTGGAGCGCGGCACAGAAGGGTTGAATGATCTCCCAGATGAAATAAAGAGGAGCAAAGGCGCCATGGCCGAAACCATCGAAAACAACCTGCGCCGCGTCATCATCGAAGAGATGCCGACCAACCCCATGTACTACGAAAACATGTCAGAAGTGCTCGATATCCTTATTCAGGAGCGACGGCAACAGGTCAAAGAATACGAGCAGTACCTCAAAGATATCGTTGAGCTAACCCAAAAAGTGCGCAATCCGGCTGCCAGCTATCCGGTTACACTAAATACACCAGCCAGGCGGGCGCTCTATACGAATCTAGGAAATGATGAAGCACGCGCCCTTGCCGTGGATGCTATAATACGGCAAAAGAAAAAGGATGGCTGGAAGGGTGATATTATTAAGGAAAAGGAAATCCTCTACGCAATCCAGGATGTTCTGCAAGATGATGATCAGGGGAGGCAGATCTTTGATCTAGTAAAGAACCAGGATGAGTATTGAGGAGAAACACCAGATTATTGTTAATAACCTTGTCGTTGACATAGTTCGTAAAGACATCAAGAATCTGCATCTTGGTGTCTACCCACCAAACGGACGGGTACGGGTGGCGGCACCATTGCGCGTGAACGATGAGGCAGTACGCCTTTTCACCATCTCTCGACTCCCCTGGATCAAACACCAGCAGGCAAAGTTTGAGGGACAGGAGCGCCAGTCCGCGCGCGAGTTTATTTCCGGCGAGAGCCACTACTATCAGGGCCACCGCTACCTGCTCAACGTAGTCTACCAGGAAGGCCCCCCTACAGTGATTATTCGCAACAACAAAATCATAGATCTGTTTGTGCGGCCAGGCAGCGATACTCCCACACGAGAGCGTGTATTAATCAACTGGTATCGTCAACGACTCAAAGAAGAGATTGTCCCGCTCATCACGAAATGGGAAGCAGTCATCGGCGTGAAGGTTGCAGAATGGGGTGTAAAGCAGATGAAAACCAGATGGGGCACATGCACTATTTCCGCACGCCGTATCTGGTTAAACCTTGAACTTATCAAAAAGCCTGTGCATTGTTTAGAGTACATCATCGTTCACGAGCTGGTCCACCTGCTTGAGCGCCACCACGACGAACGTTTTACAGGCTATATGAATAGCTTCATGCCACTGTGGCGGCACTATCGCGAGGAACTCAATCGAGAACCTCTGGGGCACGCATCCTGGGAGTACTAATACGAACCTTTGGCGGTGCTTCCGCCGGACGATGTCTGACGGTGGAATACTCTGACCCACTTCATTTGACCGACTGACTCACTGCGCGAGCGGCAATCCTTTGCGATCAATGCTGTTGAAGTAAGAAAACGGTCAAAAGAGATGCAGCCGCAGGCCTCCTCCACCTCTGCGAAGCAGAGCGTGCTGATTGGATCAGCCACACCCACGCTTTAGCACTGCATACATGTCTTTCCCTCCGAGAAGACGCGCGCACCTGCGAACATCTTTTCTTTCGGAGGGCGCGATGAGGGCGCTCGCTGCGATTGAACGCCACGTGAGGCCGGCAGAACATGCAGTGCTAAAGCGTGGGTTCGGCTGATCCAATCAGCGTGCTCTGCTGCGCAGAGACAAGGAAGATCAATGGGCTGACATTTATCGAGGATTGACCTTGACCGGCTTCCTCTGAAAGTCTGAAGGCTGTTCATAAAATAACAACAAGATGTATGCAACGACACAAAATGTAAAGGCCGAATGAAACAATCGATCTGCCGAAATCGTGGAATAGAACGAATGAAGAATGGTGTTGTCATCCTATAGTAGCTTCACAGTCAATGTGGAAATGAATTATAGCAGGTTGGACATTGCGGTCCCCTAATGACTACCCGTTTGATGGTGAGCGTTCTCGCTCACACTCTATAGGATCTTCCCTCGTACAGGAGCCGTCGCATCGTAGCGGTTACCTCGTGGATTCGATGGCCTTGCTTGTCCTTCTATTCTAGATCTATAGCATTTACGACAGTAGTTGCAAATAGTAGATGAAGATTGTTTTTTATCATTGGAGCGTACCGCATGCATCTTCCTTCCGTCAATCAGAAAATTAGTGTAAGTGTCGTCTTCGTGGCGGCCTTGTTTATGAGCATTATGGATACCACTATTGTAAATGTGGCCCTGCCCGCATTAAGTCGTCAGTTTAATGCAGTCGGCACCTCAATCGACGCGGTTGTCGTCGGTTATCTTGTCAGCCTGGCCATTATTATCCCTGCCTCGGGATGGCTGGGCGATCGGCTGGGCACCAAGCGGGTCTTTTTGAGTGCGCTGGCACTTTTCACGCTTGCATCAGCTTTGTGCGGCCTGGCGCCAAACCTCCTTACGCTGATTGGTTTCCGCGTTTTACAGGGTATTGGGGGTGGTGCGTTGACTCCGGTGGGAACGGCCATTTTGTATCGTACATTCCCTCCGATAGAGCGAGTGCAGGTGTCACGTATCCTTAACATTCCGACGGTGTTTGCTCCTGCTCTAGGTCCGGTGATTGGCGGCTTGCTTATAGATCAGTTGTCGTGGCGCTGGGTCTTCTACGTCAATGTGCCGATTGGCATCGCCGTTTTCCTGTTCGGCCTTTTCTTTTTGGACGAACATCTTGAGCGCAGCGCTAAGTCCTTCGATCTGCCTGGCTTTTTGCTGGCGGGCATTGGTCTGGGCCTGACGATGTATGCCTTAAGTGAGGGGCCAAGCTACGGCTGGACATCTGTTGGCATCCTTGGCAGTTTGGCTTTAGGGCTCGTTCTTCTCGCCCTCTTCGTCTTTGTTGAATTGCGCTCAACGCATTCTATACTGGACCTGCGCCTTTTCAGCAATCGCATATTCCGTACCGGTAACCTGGTCTCGTTTTTCTCCACAGCAGGCTTTCTGGGTCTGCTCTTCACCCTCCCACTGTTTCTACAGCAAGGTAGAGGAGCCTCGGCGCTGGTCTCCGGCCTGACCACCTTTCCTGAGGCAATCGGTGTACTGATCGGAGTACAGATTGCGACACGCCTCTATCCTAATGTTGGACCACGCCGGCTCACCGTTGGCGGACTCACTGGTGTCGCGGTCCTTATGACGCTGCTGTTCTTTGTAGGGCAAAATACAAGCCTATGGCTGGTACGTGTAATAATGTTCTTCATTGGAGGGGGGATGGCCTTCGCATTTACATCTATACAGGCAGCTTCCTTCTCGACTATCTCGTCGGCTCAGACGGGGCAGGCGTCAGCACTCTTCAACGCTCAAAGACAGATTGGCGGCTCGCTTGGCATTGCCTTGCTCAGTAGTGTCCTTAGTATTATAGGTTTGACGCTGGTGAGTACGAGTGGCGCAATCGTGCCAAACCTTACGTCCTATCACGCTTCGTTCATCACCTCTGCTGTGCTTGCGCTCATCGCAGCCTGCATAGCCCTGAGCATACAAGATAGGGATGCCGCCGCTACCATGCGACGCAAAGTGCAGCCGAGCCAGCAAGAAATTGTTCAGGACAAGTCATCAGAGGCACCAGAGGTAGAACAAACTCCTGTGACTCTTCACTCAGAAGTGCATTCAAACGCCTTACCAGTTGTCGGTGACTAAGCGATTTTCTGCTCAGCGCGCATTCGCAGGCCTCTGGTATGCTTAATGGGTCATCTCGAACAATTAAAAAAATATTGTAAAAAACGTTTTAAAAGGATTTTTTTTTTTAGGGGGGGGTAA
>CAXTXB010000074.1:10446-14790 GCA_964247965.1 uncultured Dictyobacter sp.
CCTTGCTATTTTTTGGGCGGGCGCCTATAAAATGATCATTAAAATGTTTATGTCCATATTTTTTTAAATTTTCGAGATGACCCATTGGAGAATGAAGATCTGCTCGTCTTTTCACTTCATCTGTCGATTTTTTGTTCGCACGCGTTCGTATAGCTCCTGCATGGTATTGATGAATGAGACATCTTTGTACCAGAAAGGTGGGTAGTCTCCCTGCTTCTTAATAAGTAGTGCTGGAACGCTCGCGGGCGTTGCTGGGGCCGGGGCGGCTGGTAGTCTCTTCGGGCTGGTCCAAAACTCTTTGTGGCTAATCACTACCGCCGTTTTTTTGACCGGGCGGGTGTAGTAGGATTCAACTGGTTGTACTGCGACGTCTCCTGTTTCCAGTGAGGACGCTAAGATCTGCCCTAATGGCGACCGGGCCAGTTCGGCGAGCAGGTTGTCTCTGGATAATCCTCGCAACTCAAACATTACAAAGGGATCGTTGTCCAGGGCAGATGAGAGAAGATAGTAGACGCCCGCAATGTGCTTGCACGGATTCGAATAGTCTGGGCAGGAGCAATCAGTGACAAAGTCACTTTCACTGTGTGGCAGTAAATGCAGGTTTAAATCGGAGAAGACATCTTCGATTGTGTCGGGCATTTCGTTCATCAGTAGCTTTGTAACCATATCCGCCCGCCGCGCGATCTTGTGAATGACTTTTGTCCAATCTGCGGCAGTGATGGCTTTAATCGTAATAGTGGTCTGGTATATGGGTTCTTTGTAGACGCCAAAATACGGATTGATCGAACCCCGAACTCTGGCTGAGACGGTGCCATTGGCCAGCTTGTAGTCGAGGATGCGCCCATTACTGGCGTAAGATCGTCCACGCCCGAGGCGGCCGGGATCGGTGAACTTTTCGAGGGCCTCGATGAAGCGCTGGCCCCACCAGGTGCGGCTGAACTGTGCCATTGTTATTACTCCAGAACTGCGCTGCGGCGCAGTGCGATCAGCTCTTTAAAGGTATCGTTATCCAGTTCCGTTAGCCAGGATTCATCCGACCCTACGACCAGGGAGGAGAGCCGTTTCTTGTCCTCGATCATAGCGTCGATACGCTCTTCCATCGTGCCCATGGCGACAAACTTGTGCACAAAGACGTTCTTGCGCTGGCCGATACGAAAGGCACGGTCGGTTGCTTGATCTTCGACGGCGGGGTTCCACCAACGATCGAAGTGAAAGACGTGATTTGCCTTTGTCAGATTCAGGCCGACACCACCCGCCCGCAATGAGAGGATGAATAGCGAGGGTTCGCCCTCGGGATCTTGGAACTCGCTGACCATCTGCTCACGCCTGGCCACGTTGGTTCCGCCATGTAAATAGTACGTATTATAGTGCTGGACCTGCTCAAGGTGCCGCTGCAAACCACTGCCGATCTCTGTAAATTGGGTGAAGATGAGCGCGCTCTCACCACTCTCAACCACCTCTTCGATCATCTCTCCAATCCGCTGCAATTTATGCGAACGCTCAGGCGTGAAGGCACTGTCGTCGTGCAGGAACTGTGCGGGGTGGTTACAGATCTGTTTCAGCTTCATAATGGTGGAGAGGATCAGGCCTTTGCGCTGAATACCTTCGGCTTCATCTAATTGCTCTTCGACATCCTTGACGACAGCTTCATAGAGGGAGGCCTGCTCGGGCGTGAGTGTGCAATAGACCTTCTGCTCAATCTTGTCTGGCAGATCGTCGATGATACGCTTATCGGTTTTAACACGCCGCAAGATAAATGGCTCGACGAGCTTTTTTAAGGTTGCTAATGTAGCCTGGTCGTTATTCTTGTAGATGGGTGTCTCAAAGGTCTTGCGGAACTGCGCTTCTTTGCCCAGATACCCGGGATTAAGGAAGTTAAAGATAGACCACAGGTCGCGCAAGCGATTCTCAACTGGTGTGCCGGTCAATGCGAGACGATGGGGTGCTGTAAGCTTGACAATTGCTCGCGTCTGCGCGGCCTGTGGATTCTTGATGTTCTGGGCCTCATCGACCACGACGCGGTGCCATTTCATGCCCTGCAAAAGCTTTTCGTCCAGGCGCGCCAAGGCGAATGAAGTCAGGATGATATCATATCCTCGACACGTGTCGACGAAAGCCTGCTTATCTTTGGTTCGCGTACTACCTTGATGCACGAGCGTACGGAGTTGCGGGGCAAAACGTTCGACCTCCTTGCGCCAGTTGCCGAGCACGGATGTCGGCGCGATGATGAGGGTTGGCTGGACAACTTCGACATCCTCCCGTTCTTTGAGCAAGCGGGCAATGACTTCCAGGGTTTTGCCGAGGCCCATGTCGTCCGCCAGGCAGGGATTTAGGCCCAGGCTTTCCAGGTATTGCAGCCAGGCTACGCCGCGCTTCTGATACTCGCGTAAGGTCCCTTGCAAGGCCTGTGGATTCTCAATGGGTGTGATTGCATTCTTGTCATGAAGGCGAGATAACATATCCTGCAATGCCTGATCATGGTCCCATTCCAGGTCATCTTCGGCCTCCGTTCCGACCTTTAGCATGTCTAAGAGCGTAATCTCGGGGGCCTCGTCCTGATGCGTCTGCCAGAACTCAAGCAGTTGCTGCATCTTGTCGCGATCCAGTTCCATCCATTGTTCCCTGAACTGAACGAGGGGTGCTTTGGCGTTGACGAGCTGCTCCCACTCTTCTTCCGTGACGACCTGTCCTCCGACTGATAATTGATATTGATAAGAGATAATGGCATCGAGATTGAGACGCCCTGTACTGACTGCGGCAGATCCTTTTTTCGATGAACGCACCGACGTTTTGAGGCGGACCTTCGTGCGCTTGCGGCCCTGGGGTGTCCACCACGCTGGAATGAGCACGATGTAGCCTGCATCTTCAAGCACCCAGGCGCTCTCCTTCAAAAAGGCGAAGGCCTCGTCTAGAGTCAGATGACATGCGGTTGGCTGCTCGGTAGCCAGCCCATTCCAGATCGTGGAGTAGATCCGCGCGGCATATCCAAGGGCGAGCAACAGATTTTTCTCGAATTCCTGGCCGAAGTGCTCGGCCGCCTCTGTGCGGGTCGCGGGATCGAGGCTCCAGTAGTCAGCCAGGTCTAGCTTGAGTGAGGGATCGTGCCTGGCTGCGGCAAGAAAGTGCAGCTGCCAGTTGTCAGGGTCGGTGGCAGGAGCTTCCTCTAGTCGGAAGCAGAGGGTAAAGCCGGCATCTGTATGCGCCCTGGTTAAGTTCGTGCGCCAAGTCAGCCAGTGCTTGTACTCTTCAAGCGCGTCGGCGGGTGGCTTGGGCAGGGCCGGTCGGTAGGGATAGACAGATTTGTACAGGAGCGTGTCCGCGATCTGCTGATCGAACTTCGCGGTAAAGGGCGTCCCGGTAACAATATTGTGCAGGAGGCTCTCTGAGAAGTGGCGTAGCAAGGATTCCTTGTCAAATACCATTATGCTGTCCGGGCTATTCAGTCCCGCTGTGCATACTTCTGGCATCAAGGCGATGTAGCGCTGAATCGATGTCTCATAGATATTGGATAGCAATTCCCATCCGGGATGAAGCTCAAACTCTGGTTCTTTGCTAACGGCTTTTTTCGCCCGCTTGCCTTTGGTCGGGATGGGTGGAATAGCTCGATACTTCAAAGCAGGAATATACTGTTCTTTGGCGATAATCCCCTTCATCACCTGCGTATACTGATGCCAGAACAGGAAATCTGCTCCTAGTTGAAAATCTTCCGCCCCGTTCAGGGCAACAAAATGAATGTCGTTCAGCATTGAGATGATGTCCGAGATAGAGTAGCAACAGATCTGCCAGGGGATCAGATCAAATTCTATAGGCTCTTCCTCATCCACATAGCGCAACAATTCAAAAGAAGGCGCTGGCTTATTCGCAACCGTCGGGAGCAGAAAGTATTTCATATCCACAGCATGCGTCAATGCGTCGGATACAGATTCCCGCAAGCCCAATTTCTCCACGAGAAAGGTGGTCAGAAGCTTATGAGTCAGATGTCTGGGATGGATGGCACTAGCAGCGCGCCAGGATGGGTCCAGGGGTGCATCTGACTCAACCCAGAGATAGAAAGCTCCACCCTGCATAAACTCGTGTGAGTCGTCGGGAATCCAGGTTCCATGCACTACGTGCATATTTTACTCCTGCATATAAGTATACTATTTTGTGGTACAGCATAGCACACTGCTTCCGCCATTGTCGAGCGTTTCAAGAAACTCTGTTCTCTTCCTACACTACAAAAACACACAATATGCTATACTTTTCAGAAGGATATCTATAATCAACTTGCATTCAATCCTTGGAGGAAGCTATCATGTTCCGGGTTTTTGCGAATGGTGGCAAGACGCTCTCTGATGAGCAACG
>CAXTXB010000075.1:0-8292 GCA_964247965.1 uncultured Dictyobacter sp.
CCCCTGACCCATCCACAGGTAAGATTGCTGCCAGAGATAATAAGCAAGCAGAGCGCCGAGCGCGAGCAGCACAGCACACTGCACAAGGTTGCGTCTTCCCGAACAGAGGACCAGGGCAAGAGGCAGAACACTATACCACGGCCAGTATACAGGCTCTAGCGCAACCAGCAGCAAGAGCAGCCAACCGTTGCAGAGCAAGACCAGCTCTAGAGTATCCGCTACCCAGAGCGAGAGCAGCAGGAAGCAGCCAAGCAGGATTAAGATGAGTGCAGCCCAGTGGTGCGAAGAGAAGATCCAGATCACGGCGGCAGGAAGGTGGAGGGGTAGAGTGAGCACGGCAGCCGAGAACGAATTGATCGCACGATCCGGCCAGAAGAGCGATCGTATGCTCATGACAATTCCATGCAGACCCCATCCCTCCCAATAAGGAACATAAGCCAGCACAATCACCAGTGCGCTAACCGCCAGCAGACCAAGCAGCCAGAAGAAACGTTCCAGCCAGCCCATAAAACGCGTCTGCTGAATGAGTAAGCGCAAGAAGAGAGGCAGCAGAATCAGGCAATACCCGTTCACCAATACAGCCAGCAGGGCAAAGATCCAGCTCATAAGCAGTAACTGCCGCTGTAGACCCAGCACAGCTAGCAAGAGAAAGAGAACACACAGCACCTCTTGATGCACAAAGGCAACGCTTAACAAGAGGACCAGAGGATTCCAGGCATATGCCAGGGTAGCAATCACACGCTGCGCCGGCTTCGAGGATGAGAAAAGGCTCCATATCAATGCCACATTTACCAGATGGGCAACCAGCCCGAGTAGCCGAAAGCTAAGCAAGATCACAGGAAGATCCGTACGTGACCAGAGCGCAATCAAAATGCTAAAATCCATCCATACAGGACCAAATGGTGGCTCAGGAAGAGTTCTCTCATTTGAGAGTCGCGCAACAATAATCTGCAAATTGTCATGTATAGATATTGATGACACACCCACATATGGGTTAAAGTGATAGTTTGCCACCAGTCGGCCATAGAGGCTGGATAACAGCATATCCCGCGACACCACCGTCAGGCTGATAGGTGCGAAGACCAACGTGAGCGCGAAGAGGGTAGTAAAGATAAAGATCAGCCAGAAGGCGGGACGTAGATAAGAAGCGGTAAGCCCAGCACCGACCATCATCTGACCAACCAGCATGGCCAGTAACATAATAAGGGCGGCCAGCACAAGTAGTAGAAAGAATAAGACACTGCCAGGGACCGTATGCAGCCAGAGAGTCCATGCAGTGAGTTGATAAAGCTTTGGCAACCAGGGAAAGAAGGTCACCCAGGCCAATTGTACAGGATCGGAGCTCGCCTCCAGAAAAAAAGGGTACAATCCGAGATAGAGCAGTGCCAGAAGAATACCCAGGCCCAATAAGAAAAAAACTGCCAGTAGGCTCGTCAGTTGCAGCTTTCTGGCATCGGCAGTCAAATACCTCTGGGACAGCATATTCATACAAGGGGACACTCCTTCACAACCCACTTGAGGGTACAGAAACTAGTATGGGCCATGGAACTAAAACTGTCAATAAAGCGAACAAAGAACTTAGCGTACAAACTTCTCATAGGATAAAACTACCAGAAAGTCATAGGATGGAGAGCTACTTTTCCGCTTTTCCGTCTTTCTCTTGTATAGAAAGAATAGGACACTGAACATTTATAGAACCCGACCCCAGCTCTATTGTCAGATATCATGAACAGTGTTATAATGCGTGGTGCCGATAGCTTTCATATCCTTGCTTTCGTCTGAGCCATAAGACTACCGGAGTGGGCTTATAATAGAAGGAGAGGGGAAAGCAATCAAAACCCACGATTCTCGTGGGGCAATTTTTTACTAATGATTAATAGTCGACGAAAGACTAGCATCAACAGAAGCTTGATGTTCCACCTGCTCTGGCAGCATACAGTCTGACCAGCAGCACACCCAAAGGAAGGAGGGCTTCGTGAGTCGAGATTACGAACTTGGAGTAATTTTCAATCCCGAAGTCAGTGAAGAGGAGACACGATCCTTATTGGATCGTATCAACCAGATCGTCACCACGCATGATGGTCAGGTAGTGAGAGTAAATCAATGGGGCCGTCGCCGTCTGGCATACCCAATTGAGCGCCATCGCGATGGACTCTATGTGTTTCTTGAAATGATTCTGACTCCCGAGACAGTGAGCGAACTTGAACGTACGCTAAAGGTCTCCGAAATAGTTCTGCGCTATATGACGAGAAAGCGCGATGCAAAGGCAGTCCAGAGGGAGCGTGAGGAGCGTGAAGCTCGCGCAGCCGCAATTCCAGCTGCAAACGAAGAAGGTGCAGCCCAGGGAGAGACAGCGCCAGTGGAACAACCGGTCGCCGAAGCAGATGAGTTGACCACCGATATGGATTTGCCCGCAGCATCTCCCGAGGTGCCCCTCCTATCTCCTGAAGAGATAGAGGATGTTCCTCCGGCTATAGAGCCAGTCGAAGAAGAGACCATCGAAGCCTAGTTTACTATACGTTTGGGTATGTTCATTCAATCTCTAAGGGTCGAGTTGGGGTGGGATAGCACGTCGAAAGGATTTGGATCGTGAACAAAATCATCTTGATTGGGAATCTTGGAAAAGACCCTGACATGAGCTATACGACCAGCGGCACCGCAGTCACTAAGTTCACCCTTGCTGTCACTCGTCGTTTCGGAAAGTCAGCCAGTGGAGAACGTGAAACCGATTGGTTTAATATTGTTGCCTGGAACCAACTGGCTGAGACGTGTAACAACTACCTGAAGAAGGGCCAAAAAGTCTACGTTGAGGGACGCCTGGAGCAGCGCAAATACACCGACAAAAATGGTGTTGACCGCACTGCAATAGACGTTATCATCAACGAAATGGAGATGCTCACACCGAAGAATCAGCAGCCAAGCAATAATGCTGGCGCGGATAGCTTCCTGAGCGGCCCCGACGATGGTCTTGGAGATTTGGATGATCATCCCTTCTAAGTTGAAGGAGAAGGATTGTGCAAAGACAAAGTAGCGCGCCATCAGGACCACGCCGCGAGAGGCGTGAAGGCGGCGGTGGTGGGCGTGGTGAGCGTTCGTCCCGTCGTAAAATCTGTCAGTTTTGTCATGACCACGTACGCGAAATAGACTATAAAGATGCCAGCCGCTTTATGAAGCGCTACATCTCTGATCGTGGGAAGATTGAGCCTCGTCGTAAGACAGGCACCTGTGCAAAGCATCAGCGTGGTCTGGGCACTGCAATCAAGCAGGCTCGTTTCATGGCCTTGCTCCCCTACACTGCCGAACATATGCGTGGGATGTAGCAACTTGTTTGTTACGCCCTGGCTTGTAGCTAAGGGTATGCAGAGAGGTTTTTCTCTGCATACCCGGGTTCGATCCACCCGATACACTTTTACATGCGCACAAAGCGTGCCGGAAGCCTTTCCCCCTCATGGCACAAGTCGGCGCTATCCATGTTGGAGGTTTTGATGAAAAATCAAACGGCGCGTAGGCCTGACAACCAGCAACCCGCGCGCTCCACTCAGCCGAGGCGAGTTCAAGCCAGGCGCTATACCAGACAAACGGCGCGTGTCGAGGCGAGACGCGATAGGACACCTCTTATTTTTGGCTGGGGAGGCCACCTTTCCCGTACCGAAAAAGTTGCAATTCAACGTCGAGCTATCTGGACCGCCATCGCCCTGACAACTGTCCTTATCGTTGGAGTTCTTATCGCATATTGGGTGAATATTAATATTCTTGTTCCCAAGCAACCTATTACCTCTGTCAACGGCCAACCTATTCCACAAGCAGATTATCATAAGCTCGTCGGCCTGAAAGCTCAGTTAGAAGAGAATAAGATTAAGGGCGTACACGGTCTCTACGCCCAACGCGATGACCTACAGTCTAAAATCACTGCTGAGCAAAAGATTGGTGCAAATACGCAAAAGCAGATTGATGCATTGAATAAGCAGATTGCAGCCCTTCCCGCTGGTCCGAGCTCGCAGCGCACTAATCTCGAAAATCAATTGAAGATGGCAAAAGCAACCCTTAGCGATGCGCAGAAACAGTTCACAGCGTATAATCAGCAATATCAAGTGATGCTGCAGGCCAATATTCCGGGTGAGGAAGCACTGTATAATCAATCGCAAATTGGCAACGATAGCGCCCAATGGCTGCAGGACGATGTGCTGATTCGCGGCTGGCTGGCAAAGCAGAGCAGCGACATACAGAATAAAATCCAGCCCACTGACGCGAACACCGAGCGTGGGGTGAATGATCTGAAAGCTAACCTGCCAAAGGGCATGACGTATGCCAACGTACTCAGCACATATACTATAAGCGACGAGGATGTGCATACGATGATGGCTCTGACCCTGCGCCGAGATAACATGCAGAGCTACCTGGCCTCACAGATCAGTTCACCGGCGAGACAGGTGAAGGCGCAAGCTATTACGCTGAGCACGCCCACGGATGCCAACACGATCCTGAGCCAGTTGAAGGCTGGCAATGACTTTACAAAACTGGCAAAGGCGAAGTCGGTTGATACGAATACGAAGAGCCAGGGTGGTGAGCTAGGTTGGCTGGCAAAGGGCCAGTACACCAAAGACTACTCCTCTAATACCAGTGGAGTTGTCGATAACTGGCTCTCAGACCCCAGTCGGCAGGCTAACGAGCTCAGCCCGGTTCTGACGGACAACGGTACCTATCATATTGTGAAGATTGAGCAGGTCGATCCGGCACGCCCAATCGCCGATGCAACACTCGCGGAACTCAAAGATAACGCTTTGACTGCCTGGCTACAATCGCAGAGGGCATTGCCTGGAGTGAATATAAGCTCGGTCGATCAGGATAAACTGATTGATCCGATGAATATGCCAGCCGTAATTCCGACTGCTGCTCCTCCCAGCCAGCAGGGCGCACCTGGTGCGGCTGGAGGTTTACCTGGCGGCGCTGGTCTACCCGGTGGCGCTGGTCTACCAGCACAGCAGGGGGTACCTGCGGGTGGGCAGCCAGGTCAATAGAGCGATCGTTATGGCGTAACACAACCATAAAGCTTAGTTGTGGGAGCATTCCACTTTACCAGTAGGAATGCTTCCCGTACTGGCTCATCAGTACAAGGAACAAGACACAATTCATGACGATTATCTCACAAGACATACAACACGCACAACATGTATCTTCTCTACCTCAAGCACTCTTGCAACCGACCGAATCAATCCAGGATCTGCTGGAAACGGCCTCGCTCTACCTGCATATTCCCTTTTGCCACACACGCTGCTACTACTGCGATTTTAACACGTATGCCGGCATCCTCCCTATGCGTTCAGCCTATGTGCGCGCCCTTTTAACAGAGATCGAGCTCGCTGGCAAGATGGCCCGGCACGACGATGATAGCCGCAGACGCTCACGTACTATCTTCTTCGGCGGCGGCACACCCAGCTTGCTGAGCGTGGAACAGATGAAGCACCTGCTCGACGCCTGTTTCGCCGCCTTTGCAGTCGATTCAGATGCTGAGATTACAATGGAGGCAAACCCCGGAACTCTGACCCAGGAGCAACTGGTAGGGCTGCGGGCCGCGGGCGTGAATCGTTTGAGCATGGGAGCGCAGAGCTTCGACGCGGATCTCTTAAAAGCGCTGGGACGCATTCATACACCAGAAGAGATTATTCAGGCTGTACAGTACGCGCGGCAGGCTGGCTTTACATCAATTAACGTAGACTTTATGTTTGGACTACCAGGACAAACCATGCAGCACTGGCGTCAAACATTGGAGCAAGCATTAGAGCTACGTCCCGAACACCTCTCGCTCTACTCGCTCATCGTTGAAGAAGGAACTCCATTTCATAGCTGGGCGCAAGAGGGCCGGATCATACCAGGGGATGAGGATCTGTGCGCCGACATGTACGAGTACGCAGATCAACGCCTCAAAGAGGCTGGCTATATTAATTATGAAATCTCCAACTGGGCGTTGCCGGGCCATCACAGCCGGCATAATCTAACCTACTGGCAAAATCTGCCGTATATTGGTATGGGTGCGGGCGCATATTCAAGTTTCGCCGCCCGGCGTTTCTCAGATGAACGTGAGCCAGCAGCTTACATCAAACAACTCAAAGCAAAGCACATACCTGTAGTCGAAAGTGAAGTAGTCGAACGCGAACAGGCCATGTCTGAGACAGCATTTCTTGCGCTGCGCACGGCTATGGGTCTGCATCTGCCAACCTTCGAACAGCGCTTTGGAGAACCATTCACACAATTTGTCGGCAATCGCCTGCAAGTTGTTGAAGAGGCAGGACTTTTAGAACATGAAGATAACTGGCTACGCTTGAGTACACGTGGGCGTCTTCTTGGCAACGAGGTGTTTATGCGCCTGCTGCCGGATTAACACAGTAAGGGATACGCACTTGGAATCATCATCTCACTCGCTGGACACGTGGGAAGTCTACCCTCAACTCTCTCAGGAGTACTTTATAGCCAGCAGAGACGCAGGTATCACTGAGATCCTCGCGCAATTGCTGTACAACCGTGGCCTCAAAACAGTGCCGGAGATGCAAACATTCATCGACGCAAACTACGTCGAGACCCGTGATCCACTCGCCCTTATTGATATGCCACGTGCCGTTGCACGCATTCAACGGGCACTATCCAGAGGTGAACACATCACTGTCTACGGCGATTATGACGCCGACGGTGTCACCTCTTCCGCCCTGCTCTTCCGCGCACTGCGCACATTAAAGAAACAGCCAGATTTGCCCCCCGCCATCCTCGATCACCATATACCGCACAGATTACGTGACGGCTGTGGATTAAATAACGCGGCGCTCGACATGCTCAAGGCGCGCGGAACACAATTGATTATCACCACCGACTGCGCCAGCTCTGATATCGCCCAGGTAGACTACGCCAGCTCGCTCGGTATAGATGTCATTATTACCGACCACCATCATCCACCGCTTGAACGTCCTCGCGCCTATGCCATGGTCAATCCCTGGCGTCCAGACTGCACATACGGCGAGTGCTATCTCTGTGGTGTAGGAATAGCCTTCAAGCTCACACAGGCCCTCTATCGCGCCTATAATCGCATTTCAGAGGACGAAATAGACCTCCTCGACCTGGTCGCGATAGGCACCATCGCCGATATTGCTCCACTGCTGGGCGAGAATCATACACTTGTGCGCATAGGCATGGAGCGCTTGAACACCACCCGTAAGCCCGGCCTACAAGCTCTGATACAAAATGCCAACCTGCAGCCCGGCAAAGTACGTGAGCGCGACATTGCCTTTGGTCTGGCACCTCGCCTCAACGCAGCCGGGCGCATGAAAGAGGCAAGTATCGCCTTCCGGCTTCTCGTCACCGACGATGCATCCGAAGCCACGAGCATAGCCACAGAACTGGAGCAGCTCAACATCCTGCGTCAGCAGCAGACCGAAGAGCTTATGCGCAGTGTGCGGGAGCAGGCGCAGGGGCAGGCGGGCAAAGGCGTGATACTGGTCAGCGGCAACGACTGGCATGAGGGCATCATCGGACTGGTGGCTGGCAAGCTAGCCGAAGAGATCAACAAACCCGTCCTGGTACTAAGCAATGATCTCCAGACAAAGCTTAGTCGCGGCTCGGCTCGCAGCCAGAAGGATTTTAACATTATTGAGGCACTCAACGGCTTCGCGGGTCAGATGGAACGCTATGGAGGCCACGCCCAGGCAGGAGGATTCACTATTCGCAGCGAGCGCATTGAGGACCTACGCGCACATCTGTTGCAGTGGAAAGAGAACGGTGGACCACCCGTACCAGCCCTCATTGAAGGTACTGATCTGCCAGACCAGACCGGCGTCGTTACCGAACAGGAGAGTCCTGAACCCGAGCCTCTGCTCAAAAAGGCCGACCTGATCTTCACCAGGCTCGAACTCCTCAGCTACGCCACATACAAACTGCTGCGCAAGATCAGTCCCTTCGGTGCAGGCAATCCCGAACCCATTTTCAAGATGGAGCACCTGCGCCTGATAAGCACCTGGACCAGCGGCCCCAACAAACAAAACCTGCGCCTGCGCCTGGAAGAATCCACCAGCGGCAAACAAATCATAGGCACCTACACACGTGGCTCCACAGAACAAAAACGCATAGCAAAAGCCTCCCACATCGACATCATCTTCCGCCTCGACTCCGCCGAAGACGACACAAAGCCAGAGGTATGGATCAAAGTCCTGCACGTCCAAGAATGACTTATCCCGAAGTTTGATACCGTTGGGGGGGGGGGGTTTGTTTTGTTGGTTTTTTTTTGGTGGGGGGTGGGAGGAGAGGTTG
>CAXTXB010000075.1:8302-14733 GCA_964247965.1 uncultured Dictyobacter sp.
CCCCCCCCCCCCCCCCACCAAAAACCCAAAAAAAAAAACCCCCCCCCCCCAACGGTATCAAACTTCGGGATAAGTCATTCTTACGGATAAATCCCACGCAGCTCGGTCGATTCGGCAACGCGTGCCACCGCCAGCAAATATGCCCCCATACGCAGCGTCGTGCTCTGTTCATGAGCTTTACTGTAGACGGCCGTGAATGCACGCATCATAATCGCTTCCAGGCGCTGATTAATCTCTTGCTCGGCCCAGAAGAAATCCTGCAGGTCCTGCACCCATTCGAAGTAGCTGACCGTCACGCCACCCGCGTTAGCCAGAATATCGGGCACGACCGTCACGCCCCTATCGTTGAGGATCAGATCAGCCTCAGGAGTGGTCGGGCCATTGGCTGCCTCAATAATCAGGTGTGCTTGCACACGGGTGGCATTTTCTTTGGTCAACTGATTCTCCAAGGCTGCGGGAACCAGGATATCGCAGGGCAGTTCGAGCAGTGCCTGGTTCGTAATGGCCTCGGCACCCGGAAGGCCGCGCAGGCCACCGTGCTCGCGCGAGTAGCGCGTCGCTACCGCTACATCGATACCTTGAGGATTGTAGACGCCGCCGCTGATGTCACTCAATGCCACGACCTTACAGCCCATTTCATAAAGTAAACGGGCAGTGATGCCGCCAACGTTGCCAAAGCCCTGGACGACCACCTTCGCACGCTCTGGCTGCATATCCATGTGCCGCATGGCTTCGCGTGTGATGATCTGGACGCCGCGCGCGGTGGCCTCCAGCCGCCCTTCGCTCCCGCCGATGGCCAGCGGCTTTCCCGTGACGACTGCGGGCACGGAATAGCCCTGGTGCATCGAATAGGTATCCATGATCCAGGCCATAATCTGGGGATTGGTGTTCATGTCAGGGGCAGGAATATCGCTGTTGGGGCCGAGTAGAATGGAGATCTCAGTTGCATAGCGGCGGGTCAGCCGCTCAAGTTCGTTACGGGACAGCTTACGAGGTTCACAGATAACGCCACCTTTGGCCCCTCCAAAAGGGATACCAACGACGGCGCATTTCCAGGTCATCCACATCGCCAGTGCGCGCACCTCGTCAAGGGAGACCTGCGAGCTAAAGCGGATGCCACCTTTGGCAGGGCCACGAGTGATATTGTGCTGGACACGATAACCAGTAAACATTTGCACGTCACCGCTGTCCATGCGTACAGGGAAATTGACAATAAGTTCACGCTTTGGCTTGCGGAGCACTGCGCGCATCGACTGCGACAATCCCAGCCGATCCGCAGCTTCATCAAACTGCGCCACCGCCACCTCATACGGATTGATATTAGTATCTACGACCATGAGTAAACAAACCTCCTTGTATTGGCTGCTTACAGCCAGGATGCTACAGTGCACAAAAAGCAACACTGCTTCTCTAGAAAAAAAACTCCATATCTATTAGAAAAAGAAATAAGCAGCACACTATATATTTACGACCGTGGTTAAACAAACCTACTTTTCATTGACTGCTTACAGCCTGACGCACAGAAAGTACTGCTCTGGCACAGCTCATGTAACCGGCTCACTCCGCTTGGTCGCGACAATCCCCTACGGTCACGCCGCGATCAAGCGGATCGGAGCTCAGCGGCCTCACTACTCCCCTACCACGACAACCACAAGAGATTGTCGCGACGTGGAGTAAGCCGGTTCAATGAAGTGGGTCGGTCTAGTACCGTTGCTTCTCTCGAAAAAGCTCCATATCTATAGTAGAGAAAGAAGCAAGGCACTACATATAACGCATACACTAATAGGGAAATCCACCCTTTTAGAGCGAGTCATTTATCGCTTATAGTATAGCATCGGTCTCTCTATACTTACAAGCAAGCATATACTATATATTTTGTACTTCCATACCCACGCCTACGGCGCGCAATTCCTCTTTCTAATTGTTATACACACTATGTTTAGATGCTATAATGAAAAGAAAGCTACCCCAATGTTCATACAAAGGGGGCATGTTATTATTTTACAGTAAAATAATGCATGTTTTAACGTAAAAGAGGCTCATAGATTTTATGCGAATACGTATCATAGGAGCACCAATAGACCTGGGCGCGGACCGACGCGGTGTTGATATTGGACCAAGGGCCATTCGCTATGCCGGTCTCAATGATCAGTTGCTCCACCTGGGTCATACTGTCAATGACGTGGGAAATCTCAACGTTCCTTTTCCTGAAGTTCAACCAGTAGGTAATCCGCGTTTAAAATATCTCGAACCAATCTTGCAGGCGGCTGAAGAGCTAGCTCAAACCGTAACTGATGCGCTTGAGAAGCAGGAGTTTCCGCTCATCCTGGGCGGAGACCATAGCATCGCGCTTGGTTCTGTAAGCGGCGTGGCCCGTGTACACAAGGATGTGGGGATTATCTGGATCGATGCCCATGCCGACTTCAACGTCGAGGATACCACTCCATCGGGCAACATCCACGGGATGATCCTCTCCGCCCTGGCCGGGTTAGGCGATAACAGGCTTACGCAACTGGGAGGCTGGGCACCCAAGGTTGATAAGACAAGGATTGTCATCGTTGGCGCGCGCGCCCTTGATACAGGTGAGCAGGAACTGCTGCGCACACACAACATTCATGTCTTCACCATGTCAGATATCGATCGTCGTGGCATCGCTGAAGTCATACAGCAAAGCATCGAGATAGCCGGTCGCGGTGAAGCTCCAATCCATCTGAGCCTCGATATGGATTCGCTTGACCCACGCGAGGCTCCTGGCGTAGGAACACCAGTGCGAGGTGGGCTCAGCTACCGCGAAGCCCACTTCGCCATGGAGATGCTCGCGGAGTCCCAGCGCCTGGTTTCGATGGATGCGGTTGAAGTAAACTCTATTCTCGATCGCGAAAATACAACTGCTCAGCTCGCCGTCGAGCTCATCTGTTCAGCACTGGGCAAAAAGATTCTTTAGCGTCCTGCGTTTTCGCGGCTTCGCCGCTCTTTAAGGATGTATTATTGTGTATTTTTAACTTTTATCCTCGCTTTTGCGCAATGCGCAAAAACGAGGATAAAAGTTAAAAATACACAATAATACATCCTTAAAGAGCGGCGAAGCCGCGAAAACGCGATATCAGGAATCGAAATCGTTATGGAGAGTGTTCCATCACTGACGTTGTATGTTGTAAACTTATAGAAAACGAAAACAGAGAGGGAGGGAATGATAAGTAGCTGCAATGTTACTTATCCACAACAAACAATGGATGCAAAAATGCTTTTTATGGATGGGAAGTTCATCCCGGCCGAGCAAGGCTTTATTTCCGTACGCACGCACGGCTTTGCCTACGGGACAGGATGTTTTGAAGGCATTCGCGGCTACTGGAACGAAGAGGCCAGGCAGGTCTATCTCTTCCGCCTCCGTGAGCACTACGAACGCTTACAGCGCTCCTGCAAGATTCTGCGTATCAACTTACCATTCACGACCGAGCAACTGATAGAACAGAGCATAGAGCTTGTGCGCCAGAACGATCAAAAACAAGATGTCTATCTACGACCAGTTGCATACAAAAACGAAGAGATCATTGGTGTCCGCCTACAAAACGTGAAAGAATCGTATATCCTGACCTCGGAGCCGATGGGCAACTACGTCGACATCAGCGGTCTACACTGCGGCATCTCCTCATGGAGGCGTATCGATGACAACGCCCTGCCGGCACGCGCAAAAATAACCGGTAGCTACGTCAACGCCGCCTTTGCCAAGACCGAAGCGATGCAAAACGGCTTCGACGAAGCAATCATGCTTACCCATGACGGCCACGTCTCCGAGGGCAGCGCAGAAAACATCTTCCTGCTCATTAACGACGAGCTCGTCACGCCCTCGCCGACCGAGAACATCCTGCTTGGCATCACCCGCGATACCGTGATGAAGCTGGCACAGAAAGAATTTGGCCTGCGAGTCGTAGAGCGCCAGGTTGATCGCACCGAGCTCTATATCGCTGACGAGATCTTCCTGTGTGGCACCGGCGCGCAGATCGCCCCCGTCATCTCCGTAGACCACTCGCCCGTCGGCAACGGCAACATCGGCCCACTCGGACAAAAGCTGCAGGATCTCTACTTCGAGATCGTCCGTGGCCGCAAGCCCGAATACCTCGACTGGTGCACGCCCGTCTATGCCGAGGTCGCAGCAAAGCGCTAGCACCATGTTCTTTTCTTAATAAATGTTTTACGCTTTTTACATTATTGCAATCTTTTGCAATAATGTAAAAAGCGTAAAACATTTATTAAGATTCGTAAAGAGCAGCGAAGCCGCGAACTCGCAGAGCGCAGGAAGGCGGAGACGATGGGAATCAAAAGCTCTCTTAAAGGAAACCGCCCAAAGTTGCAACTAGATTAATAAGTCAAATAGCATCACTACAGCCGTGTGGAGAGCCAGGACCCGATGATGATCAGGATAAACCCGACGATAGTAAACAGGCCTAGAGGCTCACCAAGCACAGCAACACCGAGCAGGACGGAGACAGCTGGATTGGCATAGGTGAAGACCGTGCCCCGGCTAGCTCCAACCTCCGCTATCAGTGCGAAGAAGAGAAGATAGGCCAGCGCAGTACAGATCAGGCCAAGAATGAGAAGGCTGACGATAACATTCAGATCAGGCATCCGCGTGGGCAGTCGCGTTAGTGCCGGGGGCAAGAGTACAATAGTCGAGACCAGGCACTCGACCGTAACCACACCTAGACTGGGCAGTGCAGCAATGGTTGGACGCTTGACAGCAAGGGCGGCGGCGGCATAGCTCGCAGTCGCCAGCAGCACAAATCCTGCTCCCAGCAACCCCTGCTGATCTCTACCAACGTCGAAGCCCAGCAGAGTTATCACACCCACCATTCCAATGACCAAACCCACAAGGCGCAGACCACTAACTCGTTCGCCAGGATCGAAACGGAGCGCAAGCAATGCGACGAGCATCGGTTCGGCCGCAATCAGCAAGCTTGTGAGCGAGGACGCAATATGCAGCTCGCCATAACTGATCAACAAAAATGGCACCACGATCTGTATAAGCGAGAGCGCCGCGACGATTCCCCAACGCTTATACAGCGGCTGCAATTGATTACGGGAAATTGCCACAGGAACCAGAACAATCGCCGCAACGCCGACACGAGCAAATACAATCACGACTGGATCAAGCTCTCGCACAGCGATCTTAATGAAGAAATATGGAATACCCCAAACCATCGACATCGCGATGAACAGTAACCAACCCTTGCGAGTCATAGATTCCTCCCGCTTTATACACTACTTAAACATGCTTTTGATTCACACGATACTGAATTTTTCTCTTTGCTCGTTCATCTGCACGCCTTCGGCTTGCGCTTTTATCTTTTTAATGATTATACATTTTTTACATTTATACAATCTTTTATGCGAAGCATAAAAGATTGTATAAATGTAAAAAATGTATAATCATTAAAAAGATAAAATAACCTCCTGATTGAAGAATATCTCAACCAGGAGGTTATTTTGAGGCTATATGAAAGACGAAGTACACAGTGACAAAGCGGAGATTGGATTAGCGCTTTGTGTACTGTGGGGCCTTACGGGCGCGTTTCAGGCCTGGTTTCTTTCTTTCTTTCATGCGGGGGTCGCGTGTCAGGTAGCCAGCTCGGCGGAGGGCTTGCTTGAAATCGGGATTCAGACGGACCAGGGCGCGGGCGAGGCCGTGGCGGATTGCGCCGGCCTGGCCGCTAGTGCCACCGCCGACGACGCGAACGGTTATGGTATAAGGTGAATTCAGGTCGAGTGCGCGGAAGGGTGCTGAGACAGCAGCCAGAAGCGCCTCGCGTTGCCCAAAGTAGTTCTGGACATCCTTGCCATTGATGGTGATGCTACCATCGCCGCTTGGGAAGAGGCGCACGCGGGCCACAGCCGTTTTGCGCCGTCCCATGCCGTAGTAGTAATCACTTCTTGAGATATCAGCCAAGGTAGGTTCTCCTCTTCTATTTTGCCTCAGTCATTTCTTTTAACAACACTTCCGGGCCGGTCCAGATAACTGGCTTCTGGGCCTCATGTGGATGGGTGGGGCCTGCGTAAATCTTCAGGCGTCCCATGATATCTGCACCCAGGCGGTTGTGCATGACCATGCCGCGCACAGCATGCTCAAGTGCGCGCTGTGGATGCTTGCCGGCCAGCGTCTGGCGAAGCGTGATCTGCTTCAGGCCGCCGGGATACTGAGTGTGATGATAATAAATCTTCTGATCGAGGCGTTTGCCGGTGACGGCAATCTTATCGGCGTTGATCACAATTACAAAATCCCCACTATTGAGGTGAGGTGTAAACGTCGGTTTATGCTTTCCGCGCAGAATATTCGCAATCTGCGTCGCCACGCGGCCCAGAATCTGCCCCTCTGCATCGATGACATACCATTTCGGTTGCAGATCAGCGGCCTTGGCGCTATATGTCTTCATCAT
>CAXTXB010000076.1:0-7226 GCA_964247965.1 uncultured Dictyobacter sp.
GCTTATTTTTCGCGCGCCGCGCGAAAAATAAGCTCACAAAAAAGTTTCTCAATACTATCAAATTCGGAATACAGTATTGTAGATTGTACTAGTACTTTTGTAAGATGTACAACGCTTCTTTGCTTGTTTCATTCCTTCACCAACACAATTCCTCTATCCTAAAGATTTTCTCCCCCTGACCTTCTTCAAGCCCTTAAAAGAAGCAGAAAAGAAACTTCTCTGTTCTCAGAATATACATAAGTGTAGACTTTATGAATGGAATTAATTAACTTATTTGGGAAAAATATATAGAAATGTTCTTGCTTTTCTATGCTTTTCGGTATAGTATGAAAAAATAGAGGAAAAATAAACGCTGAACTTTGCCCTTTATAACTGGATTATATAAAGCGGAGGGAAATGAACGTTCAGGACGCCGGGCGATGAAAGCGCTCTAACAATTCATGTTGCACTGGACTAGAGCAGGAAGCTCGATAGAAAGTGTCCGTAATTCTTATATTCATTCGATAGAATCCCATAGTATCGGTATAATTGTTAGCTACATTGTCAAGTTTTTCTCCTTTTTTAAGTAGTGCTCTATTTGTATTAGTACAATTTTCTAGCATATGCCCTGTTTTCTTATTTTCTAGCATCGTCAAGATGAAAACTTTTTTTGTTGCGGCTATTTTGTAGCTATTTTAAATGTAATGGAGTCGTCGTATGCGTTGGTTATCGTGGTTCCAGCAGGAACGCAAGGGCCCCGATACATCGGTTCGTGGTTCAGGCCAACCCGCAGAGAATAATGTTCTCGCGGGAGAGGGACACCGTTTCGTCAATGATTCCTCTTATGTCATGCCCAACGATGTACAGGAAACAAATAGGCTTGATTTTCAACACTATCTTATGCGCCACGTGCTCCAACGCAACTATCTTGCGCCATTGGGAAACCCAAAGGGCATCTTAGATGTCGGTTGTGGCACGGGTCGCTGGGCGCAGGAGCTAGCTTCAGCCTATCCAAGGTCAAAGGTGTTCGGCCTCGATATTGTCGATAGTGTAATCAGAAGAGGGGATACCGCGCCCGCCAATTTCCGTTTCATACAGGGCGACATATTGAAAGAACTTCCTTTTCCCGACATGACCTTCGATTTTGTGCATCAACGTTTCCTGCACGCGGCTATCCCTGCTCCAAGCTGGCCTGGTGCCGTCCAGGAACTGGTACGCGTGACCCGGCTGGGCGGCTGGATAGAAATTGCCGAATCTGATCTTGTCGCCCACAACCAGGGTCCGGCCATGCAGCGTTTTTCTCGCTGGGCCTTAGAACTCATTCGGGAGCGTGGCATCAATCCTCAAGTCAGCACGCAGATCGGCGTTCTGTTGCAAAGAACTGGTTGTGTAAATATGCAGATGTATAAAGTCAACGTCCCGATCGGCAAATGGGGCGGCCGGATTGGCGTGATGTCTGCCGCTGATATGCAAGCCTTTTGCTTCGCGCTCAAACCCGGTGTGCTCAGACGCTTCGGCCTCACACCTCAACAATTTGATTTCGAGGTAGCGGCCGTGATGCGCGAGTGGGAAGAGAATCATAGCTACTTCTCCTTCTATATTGCATATGCCCAACGCGCTTTATAATCAAGCTAGATATAGCATGATTAGCACTTGGGGGGAACTCTGGTCGACTCCCCCTTGTAATTTCTAAGAAAAAATGTTATATTGCTTGCATGAGCAATCAGCATAAAACAGAGGAACCATTATTAGAGGAACAGCAAAAGACGAGAGAACGCATCATCGCCGCTGCCTCCAAGGTGCTGGCAGAGAGGGGATATGATGCGACAACGCTGAGGGAAATTGCACGTGAAGCTCAGGCTGCACCTGGGCTCGTGCACTATTACTTTGGTGGCAAGGATCAGTTGCTCGTTGAGGCGCTGCAGGCCGCTGGCCGGCACTTCCATCAAAGAATGGAACATCTAGTCCAGCATGTGCCTGGCGATCAGGCTCTCGAAGCGGTATTGACTCAACTCTATGAACGTGTTGGCCAGGAACCCGAGGTCTACCGTCTGCGCTACGAGTCGTTCTCGCTTGGTCTGCATAACCCCATCATTGCACCTGAGGTGCGAGAACGGCTCGCACAGCGGCGGAAGGAGATTGGCTCTGTGATGGCAAAAGTCTTGGAGAACATGGAGCATGCAGAGGGTGCAGTGCGTGCAGAGGACACACAGCGTTCCTCCCTTGATCCAACAATCCTTGCTGCTCTTCTGCTCTCTCTTTTCGATGGCTTGGCATTGCAAAAGATGCTAGACCCTATGTTCGATCTTGATGCTTCGTATCAATTGCTTGTGCAGATGTTGCATAGCTTGTTTTCGAGTGAGAAATTGTAGGCTCTCGATTACAAGGAGAACTTTTGACAATACATACAGACCTTTGTAGCTTATAAGCAACATTGCTTGTGTGAGCAAGCAATACGAGAAAGGATTTTTTGAAGCCGTCCACACGTTTAGCAATCCAACTGACGAGCCAGTTTGTTTCCTCAACACGTTTACGCCTCCATTCTATCTTGGCTACTTTGAAGAATTGAGCAAGCTTATACACGCGTCCGCTTCTCCCCCTATTCCGCAACAGTTGGCTGAGGTGATGGCGCGTTATAACACCAAGGTTGTTTCTTAAACGAGGCTTGTACCGAATAGTGCTTGCTTGAGCAATACAGAAAACAATTATATAGATATCTACAACCGAAAGGATCAATTTCATGAGTACTCTACCTTCTTCAACCCCTACGACCCGAAGAGAGTCCTTCGCCGACGGCTTGACTGTGCGTATTGATGAACGAGGGAGTGGTCGTCCCATGCTCATCTTGCATGGCGGTGGGGGACCGCTGACTGTCGCTGGCCTGGCTGAGGCATTGTCTGTGCGTGCATATGTCCTGGTGCCAACCCATCCTGGCTTTGCGGGCGAGCCGCGGCCTGAGTGGTTCAACAGCGTCGACGATCTCGCCATCACTTACCTTGACCTTCTCGAACAGCTCGACCTACGCGATGTTATGGTGATCGGCTCCTCGCTTGGCGGCTGGATTGCGGCTGAGATGGCTGTGCGAGACACGACGCGTTTGAGCAGCATTGTCCTTATGGATGCCGCTGGTATCCAGGTCGAGGGGCACCCTATCGCCGATGTTTTCCCCTTGACTCCCGACGAGTTGTCAGCGCTCAGCTACCACAACCCGGCGGCCTTTCGTATCGATCCCGCTACGCTCACTCCTGAGCGGGTTGCAACCATGCGTGCGAACTTCCAGACGCTCAAACTGTACGATCAGGGGCAGGGTATGCACGATCTCAAGTTGCGCCGCCGACTTGGTCGCGTGAGGATTCCGGCACTTGTTGTCTGGGGCGAGAGCGATGGTGTTATGGACTCTGACTATGGTCGTGCCTATGCTCAGGCATTGCCCAATGCGCGCTTTGAACTCATCCCAGAGGCCGGTCACCTCCCGCAGATCGAGCAGCCTGCGCGTCTGCTCAAAGTCGTGGAAGAGTTCGCTGACAGTATCTCTTCTTAATATTTTTTTGCATGGTGTACACGTGTACACCATGCAAAAAAATATCAAGAAGAGATACTGTCAGCGAGGCCGCGAATTCGCGGCCTCGCTACGCGATATACGAGCGTGGAAAAGATTTCTTCTTTACTGCTTTCTTCGTCCTTCCTGTATGTTTTCGCCTTTGAACCAGAGTAGTGTCATTATGTCCTTTTGCAAAGGTTGAGCAGGGCTCTGGATGCTTTGCAATTGCGTCTGCTGTAATGCTGGCATAGGAGTTGCTGTACAGACAGCAGTGGGTTGGTTCCCTGTGGTACTACATATTGCGGCAGTCAGACAATTCGCCGCACCTACAATAGCTCTACAGATTGGACTCGTTGGGTCTTTTAGTTGTGCCTCGATCGCCTGGTAAGAATGACCGGCGAGAATATCTGGTAAGTAGTAAGCGCCATTTGATATAAACCGGTTCGCAATATCGATAAATGGAATGCTGCCTGCTTCTTGAGTATAAGGGGGCCTGGTATACTGATCAAAAATTTGTTGCTGCTGAGGAGTCAAAGAGTCGAGCGGTTGTGTTTGAGGAGGGGGTTGGTTATCACCTGTTTCTACTATTTGTGCGTCAAGGTAGGGGCTACTGTAGGTGGCGTTGTGAAAGGTGAAGGTTGGGATATTTTCTTCGCCTGAGATAAGTGGAGTAAGAGAACTAAACCGTCCAAAGCGACTTAACGCAGCGATGACAGACCAGCGCTGTGCCGCACAATAGGGGCAAAACTCAGCTCCAACATATAGAAAAACTGGCTTCCTATCTGCTCCTTTGAGCGCAGGCACATTTTGGAGCGGTTGAAGTTTATTTTGAGCATTGCCCTGACCGACTTTTGCAAAAGTCGCAGAATCAAGTGAGGTGATGGCGGCGGCGGCTTGCTCCTGTCCATTCTGTAGTTGCCCTGCTTGTTGGGTGGCTAGAAACGCAAAGAGGCCAACTATACAGACGATGAAAGCAAGAAGACCCCCAATAAGGCCCCATGATCTCTTGCTCTTCCGCCGGCGAAGAGATTTTCGCTGTGTTCTCATCTGTCGCCCGGTTTGCAAGTGAGGCTGTTCACCTTGTTGTCGGGCAGAACGTTTTTTCGCTTTGGGCATGGATAAATCCTTTCTTCCTTTGATTAATCACCTGTCTTACTTAATCACCTGGCCGCCCCAATTCTAGCATACCTTGTATGAAGGGATTATCGTCAGGAGGCTTCTGATCGACGATGGCAATGGTGCAGCGCGAGATGCAGATGAGTTTATCGCGCTCGTCGCTGATTTTGATGTCCCAGACGTGTGTGGTGCGTCCACGAGCGATAAGCTCTGCGACTCCCGTTACGACGCCTTCGCGCTTGGGCCGCACGTGGTTGGCGTTGATTTCGAGTCCAAATGCCATCTGTTTCGTTTGATCGATGATCAATGCGCTACCGATTGAGGCCAGCGATTCGGCGAGTACGACTGAAGCTCCTCCGTGCAAGTAGCCCAGCTGCTGACGGCTGTTGGGACCAATCGTCATCGTCGCCACTATCTTTTCCTTTTCTGCCGTGACGAGCTTGATGTCTAACGCTTCCCATATAGATCCTTCACGGTGGCTATTCATGTATGCGCGTATTTTCTCTTGTGTGTCTTCCAATAGTGGGTCCCCCTGATTGTCTCTCACAATGGTATTCCATGTATATCTCTGTTAATCTTTATCGCGTCCATACTCCCTGTGGGTCACATGCACGGATCAAGTGCAGTTCTTCAGCGCTGGGAGGAATGGTTTCGGCGCAATCGGCTGCAAGGCGGAGCTGCCAGCCCGTCTGCTCCTGCACCTGCTCAACGCTTGTTCCTGGATGATATGATTGTAACACAGCTTCGCCGCTCTCCCGCTCAAAATGAAAAACGGCTAATGTGGTGATCAGCGCTGCCGGGCCGCCGCGCGGTAACCCCACACGCCGCCGCCACGCTTCGCCCGCCGGCCCCTGTCCATCGGGATAGCCATAGCCTGGACTTGTGACGAAGTCCACCCGTTCCCGCAGTCGGTGCTTGTCGTGTGGCATAATAATCGCAAGCCGTTCCGCCAGCGATGCAATATCCGCCCCGCCGCCGCTTCCCGGCAAGCGTACTTTAGGCTCCTTCCAATCGCCGATCATTGACGTATTCAGGTTTCCATACTGATCAATCTCCGCGCCTCCAATGAAGCCTAATTGCACTTCACCCGCCGCCATCAGCCCCAGCACGTTGCGTGTCCCGTTCGTCCACAGCGCACCGCTAATATTTGCTGGATCACCCATCGTATACAACAGCTCCGCCGCTGGCTGATCCCGGATTGTTCCCGTCTCAAACAGCCCGATACAATTTGGAGCATGCGTATACTTCGCCAGCGCAAATGCGATCAGCGGCAAGCGCATCCCCACAAAGACCCGTTCTCCATCCTGTATCTCTCGTGCCGCGCACACAACCATCAGTTCGCGTTCTGTATATTTTATGTTATCTGCTTTAGTATTTACTGTATTGCTCGCCATAGCACTCTTCCTTAATAGTTAGCGTCTAGTATCCATAATCGACTGGAGCCGCATACTTGTGATTTTTTACCTCTAGTTCATGCTTACGCTCTTCGTCCAGCTTCGCGAGATACTCAGCACGGTCGGCGACCTGTAGAACCCATTCCTCCAGCCATTGCTGAAAACCCTCTTGTGTGCGTGTGCTCTGGTGATATTCATGGAAGTAGCGATGATCCCGGTTATAATAGCCCTGCACAGGTGAGGGATGCGCGCCCCACGGCTCGTGTACTACGGCACGCACTTTAAAAGAAGGTCCGAGCACTCGATTAGGATCGCTCACGATAGTCTCGTGTGCAGCGATCTCTTCGGCGACGATGATAACGTCGCGTGCCGCCAGCAGAGCCTCTTCGGTTACGCCCAGGCTGCCCCAGGCATGTGCATTCCCGTCCTCGTCGCTGCGTTGGACGTGGATGATGGCGACATCTGGGCGCAGCGCTGGTATCAGCACGACGGGCTCTTGATCAAGCGGTGAGCGCTCCTGGCGAAACGTTGGATTCTGGCGGATGATGTCGCTGCCCAAAAGCGAGCGCGTGGGAATATAGGGCGAGCCTAATCCGGCGGCCAACAGTGCCAGCGCAATCGTATAGTTGCTGTGTTCCTCGACTACAATAGGCCGTGGAATCTCCTTCTCAACCGCGCGCCGATAACAATGCGCCAGCCCCTCGCTCACATTGCCTACCCACGCCGCCTTCACTTTCTCAACGCAGCCCGCGCCTATCAGTTGATCGAAGAGGATATCCGAGATCGGCCCGATCAGCGTAAGATCGCGTCTCTGCTGGCGAATGATCTCATGCCCCGCCGCATATGGAATAAATGGCTCCAGCGCCAGCCCGAACGCTATTGACATGCCATCCGCCACATACTTCGCGATAGCCTCTCTCATTGTCACTAGTTTGCTCATGCCGTACTCCAATATACTGTTTGCCTGATTTCAATGAGGAAAGAAGTACCGCTCTCTATCATATCCCATTTCTGTCACGCTGTAAAAAAAGTTAACCCGAAAATCATTGACTTCTTCGCTTTTTCCGTATACAATTCTGTCAATTGATAAAAATAAATAAGTCGGGAAGATTATTTGACTCCTGTAGCTCGGGTTCCAGGTACTGCTCTGGCATAGTTCTTTGGGTGGGCAAGCTCCGCGTCGCGACACTCCCTTG
>CAXTXB010000076.1:7236-8998 GCA_964247965.1 uncultured Dictyobacter sp.
GGTCACGCCGCGATCAAGCGGATCGGAGTGGTAGGCGAGTGTTGAGACCAGCGAGAACGCAAGGGAGTGTGGCGACGCGGAGCTTGCCAGCTAAATGAAGTGGGTCGGTCCAGTACGAAGTTGTGCCACAGAAAAAGGAGTGCAATCCTATGATTTCTACTATCGTTCACACCTTACAGAGTGAAGAGACGGTGCTTGAGCGCTTGCGTAAGCAGCAGCTCGTCGAGTCGCTTGACCATATGAGCCCCATCTACCTGGAAGGTATCAAGCGTATCCTCACCGTTTCCGCCGATACTGAGCTGATCAGCGCGCCTGCCTACTACAACGCCGCCGTCCATGCCCCGAGCCTGAACAACTTTGGTTCAGCCATCTCGATTATCCAGGACGAGCTAGCGCACGCGCACATTGCCTTTCGTTTAATGCGCGATCTGGGCGTGGATACCGATCAGATGATTTTTGAGCGCGAGCCAAAGAAGTTCAAGTATCCCTATGCCTTCGACATCCCTCTGGAGAGCTGGGTGGAACTGGTCGTTGCGAACGCGTTCTACGATCGCGCGGGCTACACTCTGCTTGGCGATATCTATCAGAGCACGACCTTTGGACCCTGGAAGCGTGCCCTGGTGAAGGTTGATAAGGAAGAGACGTTCCACTTGCGCCATGGCGAGCAGAATATGCGTAAGATTAATAAGACGCGTGAAGGACATGAGCTGCTGCAACAGGCGGTGGACTGGATGTTTCTGCTCACGGTCGAATGGTTCGGCTTGCCGGACAATATGAAGAAGCACAGCGAGCAGCTCAATTATGGCTTTAAGGGCCATAGCAATGACGAACTGCGCCAGACCTGGATGTCGACCGCCGTTCCACTCTGCGAAGAGCTGCAGTTGAACGTGCCGGCCCACCTGGATGCAGTGCAGAACAAATACGTCATCGACTGTCCCTTCCCCCTGCACTTTGATGCTGCTGCCAAGCGCTGGCTGCTTGAAGATGGTGCGTGTAGCTGGGATGATGTGATGAAGCGCTGGAAGGCGCGTGGTCCCAAAAACGAGGAGTTCGTAGGCATGATTCAGCGCGGCAAGAAAGAGATGCTGCGCCTGCTGGAGCAAGAGGCATGACAACGACCTATCCATCCTTATGCACACATGATGTCAATGATCCGTCATATCCAGCATTGTGGGATGCCTTGCGCGAGGTGACTGATCCAGAGCTGCCGATCAGCATCGTAGACATGGGACTGATCATCGACCTCGCACAGCGGGACGAGATCGTCGATGTCACGCTTACTTTTACCGCCATGGGTTGTCCCGCCACTGAATTTATCATGGACGACATTCGCGAGCGCCTATTGCAAGAGCCAGGTGTGCGCCAGGTCAACCTCGACGTCGTCTGGTCGCCAGTCTGGACAAAAGATCGCCTGAGCGAGGAAGGCATCGACGCAATGCGCATCTGGGGAGTCTCAGCATGAACGGAACAGATGCAGCTACGATCAAAGATACTTCAAAGCGACGAGACGCGCTCAACGAAACGCGCATCTGGCACGTCTATGCCAGGCGTCAGTACGACGAGCCTCTCCATGAGATCGGCAACGTCATGGCCGACGACACAGAACTTGCAAAAGTCTATGCCAGCAGCATTTATGACGAATTCAGCTGGATCGAAATGGTCATCGTGCCACGAGATTGTATCGTCACAATAGTCGCCTCGTAGAAGAGAAAAAGAGACCCGCGTAGCGACAATCCCTCGCGGTTGTCGTAGTACTCTGGAT
>CAXTXB010000076.1:9008-14702 GCA_964247965.1 uncultured Dictyobacter sp.
GGCGCTACGCAGGGAAAGGAACAAGGTATGGTGGCAACTACACACATAGATAACGCGGCCCTTTTCGCCCTGCTCTCATCGCTTGCCGATAACAAGCAAGCCATCGGGCGGCAGTATGCCTACTGGTGCAATGGCGCGCCCGCTTTAGAGGCCGCCGTAGCCGCCGCCGCGATGGCCCAGGACGAGTTGGGGCATGCGCGCACCCTCTACCCGCTCTTAGCAGACTTTACCCAGTCCGAGGCTGATCCGGAGCAGATTGAGCCGATGACCCGCACTCTGCACTATCACCTGGCTACCCTGGATACCGACTTTCGCGGCTGGACCGACTTCGTGGCGACAAACTTTCTTCTTGATACAGCGCTCACAACTTTCTTCGAGGCCGCCCAGGAGTCGAGCTATGATCCGCTGCGCCAGCGTGCGCGCAAGGTGATACAAGAAGAGCGTGTTCATTTTGTGCATGGCGAGGGCTGGATGCGCCGGCTGGCAAAAGCAGGCGGCGCAGTTCGTTCAACGTTGGTTGCTTCGCTACAACGCCTGTGGGACGAGATCCTATGCTGGTTTGGACCCCCTGATGATCCATCTATGCAGCAGCTCTACCAGGAAAAAGTACTCGACGCGACTCCCGACGAACTGCGCGAACGCTATCTACAGAAAATTATGCCCGTCTTATCTGAATTGAGTATCGACATGCCCGCATCACTCAACGCGACGGCCTGGCAGCCTGCGCAAGAATTACCCTGGTCGCGCTGGAATGCAGTAAGCAGAAGGTTGGAATAATTATTATGAATGATAGTAGCGACAAGCAGCCGTCGGCTAGCATGCATGAGAGTGCAGACAAGCAGTCCGAGGTAAAAAAAACAAGGGTAACTTGCCCGTATTGTTTCTCTGTGGACACCGAGTTCTACTCATTATTTGGGCAACAACTGCTCACCATGCAGTATTATTGCAATACCTGTCATACACCATTTGAACATATCAAAGACGATGATGTACTTCGCGATGGAGCGGCGGCATTCAAGGCCGCATCTTCTCAGCGCGATCTGTAGTGTACTTAGCAGCGAAAGGATACACCGACGATGACTACGACAACTGAACGCACCCTGGTCAACTATACAGTAACCGATGGTGTTGCGATTATCGAGTTCAGCAATCCACCCGCCAACACCTATAGCTATGAGATGATGAGCCAGCTCGATGTGGCGATCCTGAAGGCGCGCTTCGACGAAAATGTTCATGTACTCCTGCTGCGCGGTGCCGGCGACAAGTTCTTCAGTGCCGGGGCAGAGATCAGCATGTTGAACGCCGTCACGCCTACCTTTAAATACTATTTTTGTCTGCATGCCAACGAGACGCTCACCCGCCTGGAGCAGACGCCCAAGCTGGTCATCGCGGCCCTCAACGGCCACACCGTCGGTGGCGGCCTGGAGATCGCCCTGGCCTGCGATCTGCGCGTAGCCCGCAGAGGCGGCGGGAAAGTCGGCTTGCCCGAGCTCAATCTCGGAGTCCTACCTGGCACTGGTGGCACACAACGCCTGGCCCGCGCCCTACCTAAAAACAAAGCCATCGAACTCATGGCTGAAAGCAAGCTTATGACCTTCGAAGAGGCCCAGGAACTTAGCCTCATCAACTACATCTACGAATCCGAAGGTTACTGGGAAAAGGTCATGGACTTCGCGCGCAGCTTCTGCCCACCTAATAAAGCATCCAAAGCCCTTGGCCGCATGAAACGCGCCGTCCAATCTGGCTCTGAGGTCGCCTTCTCAGAATCCCTGGCCATCGAGCGTGAACTGCAACAACTTTGCTTCCAAAGCGAAGATGCAAAAGAAGGCATCGCCGCCTACACCGAGAAACGCACGCCACAGTTCAAAGCTCTTTAAACAACAAAATAAGCAATCTCTACACCCACCGCGTAGTGACAAACCCTCGTGGTTGTCGTAGCTCGCTTGGCTGAGAAGCCCGCATAGCGACAGACCCTCGCGGTTGTCGTGCGAAACCAGATGGAAAATGTAAAACGTCTGTCTACGACAACCGCAAGGGTCTGTCGCTACGTGGTGGGTGCGCGTTAAAAACGAAACATTGTAGTTGGACACATCGGCAGTGTAGCTCGATGAATTCCCTCTTGCTACATAAAGAGAGTAGAGGGTACATTCAATGTCTATCGTCATACCTGTCCCCGAAGTAGTCGTTCCTGATCAATTTAATGCCGCCACCGCCTTTCTCGACCGCAATCTCAGCGAGGGGCACGCCGATAAAATCGCCATCTACTACGAGGATCAGACCTACACCTACTATATATCCAACCCTAGCATACATATGACTTCCGTGTCATGGTCGCCAAATAGTAGACAGATCGCGGTAGCCAGTTCTGACAATATGGTACGAATATGGAATGTTGGAGGTTGGGGAGCAGCCGCTAAGGCACCTACACAGCCTATTGTTTCGCATAACACTGGATATAGCGATCTTAATGGCGAACCTGCTTCGCATTCTGTAGCGTGTCACCCGATGGCAAATATATAGTCTCAGCTATTGGCCCTCTTGTACAGATATGGGCTGCAGCTAAAAAGGGAGCACCAATGATCACCCATCAAAGCTATGGCGTTACAAGATCTGCAACATGGTCACCGAATAGTAAGTACGTTGTTTCTGCTGAAGACGAGGTACATGTATGGGATGCTTCTAATGGGCGTGATATTTTTGCTTACACAAAACATACCTTGTTTATAAGGTACGCAGCATGGTCGCCCGATGGGAAATATATTGCTTCTTGTGGTGATGATAGTGGAGTACATATATGGTCTATTCGGCCCTAAACGGGGAGTGAATCATCGAAGCTTGACAAAGCAGTATGCCCCAGAGATTTCTTTATTGCTCCACAGTCTGCAAAAAGTCGAGCGATTGACGTACATCCAGGCCGTTTTCAAATATAAATGCAAATATATCAGCTATCTGTTTTGGAGTATACTGACCATTCGCGTGGTACCAGTTAGAGAGCCAATTGCACATGCCGAGCAACCCGAAGGTAGCAATCCTCACATCAATAGCGCGTGTGAACAAACCTTTCGTCATCCCATCTTGAATGATTTCTTCAAAGTATCGTTCATATGCCTTCTGACGCACCTTAATTTCATCTGCGAATGGTCCTGTTAAGTGTGACCATTCGCGATAGAAAACGATCATCGCCGGCGAGCGGTCTGCGGCGACCTTTACATGGTGCTCGATGGCCTGGTGTAGCTTTTCGCGTGCCGATAGGTGGGAGGCTGCGACAATGTGCTGCAGCGGTTCTTCACTTACTTTCAAGACCGTGAGATAAATGTGCCGTAATATCTCTTCTTTATTCTTGATGTAGTAGTATAATGCGGCCTGGGTGACACCTAATGCTATAGCGATATCATCCAGGCTCGTTGCGCCAAAACCATTGCGCGCGAACAGATCTGTAGCCTTCTCGACAATTTCTTCTTGCGTCAGGCGTATACGTTTACCGTCTTCTTGCTTCTCGCGTTGTCGGGGGGCCGTGCGCTGCGTCTCTCGTGGCATCTATTGTCCTTGATCTTCCTCTATAAAAAAACGATTTCTACCGAATGATAGAATTAAATAGAGCTTCTGTCAATGTGCTATTGCCTCTAACGTCCCCTACTTTCGCGACAAGGAAGATCTCTTGCATGTTAATATACGTCTTGTTTAAAACTCTTGCTATGTTGCTCAAGCAGCGCGGCAAATTTGCGTATGTTTTGCTCGACCGTCACCAGTTCCTTTGGTGCAGATGCGTGTTGACTGAATTTTGCGCAAGAGCTTGCTAATTCAGCGAAACGCTCGGCCAGAACGCTCCATGCGGCGTAACGATGTGGCAGTATATAGCCCGTTCGGTAGATTTCGAAGCTTGCGCCCGCCGTTTTTCCGGGAGCATTTGAGCCGATCGGCAGGGTTGTGAGGAGTTGACCGAGCGGCTCGATGAGTTGGAACATGCCATCGACCGCGATACTGCTAAGTGTCTTTAAATCCTCTTCAGTTTCTCCATGATAGATGAACATGCGAATCAGAACCTGTAGCACTGCCTCATAGGACACGTTGAATAAGGTCGCTACATCGGCGGTAAGTGACTCGGTGATAATCTCAACATCACTTGTATCTAATGGAGGTCGAGTAAAGGCAGCAATGACGGGGCGTGCAGGATCAAAGTTTGCATCCTGGCTTTTCATTGTGTGGTATTCGTTCCAAACCCCTAAGAACTTGCCATAATGTGCATGTTTCCAATCGCCGCGTGCGCCTTCCCCCTGCTCAACGATAGTTTCGATGGCTTGTACGGCTGAGGCTAGATCAGTAACAGGAACTAATTCAGGCCAACCGAAATATTTCTGTGTCATCTGTGCTTGCGGCGGACCAACGAAGACTCGCTGCTCGCCATGCTTTTCAACAAGATGACGAAAGCCTTGCTCGATACCTCGATAGAGGTGCCCCACGGTGGCGTAGTCCTGTGCCTCTGGTGCGATGTCATCTGGGGCCATCGGTGGATTGGAAGTGTCGTGCGCCTCGAAGCCGGTTGCATCCTCGCGCGTCATCCCCTCTGGACGTTCCAGAAAGAGAAAATGTTGTAGCGCTCGTTCTCCAAAGGGCAAGAGTGCCAGCTTAATACCGGCTGGAAAATATTTCCCTTGTAAAGGAAAATTGGGGCGATCAAAATAAGGAATGGAGCCAAGCGCAACAAGCAGATTGTTTACCAAAGCCAGGTGCAGCATTTCCTCAATAGCCACATCCAAAACAATACGTTCCCAACGCTTCATCGCCTCAAGCTGCGTCTGCGTCACTCCCTCGCTGACATCTCGCTTGAGACTGAACGTGGCGAACAAATATTGGCACATAATCATATGTTCGAGTTGTGCCGCCTCAGAGAGCAAAAAAAATAATTCTTCTCGGTTCTCTACAATAATTGGGTTTTCTTGAGCCATAAACGGTATCTCCTTTAAGAGTAAAGCATGTCTGCTTCCAGTCTTTCTATTTTGAAGTATATACTATCGCGAAGCAGATGATATCGTGGGAATATCCAGGAAATTACCTGTAAAAATGGCTAGGCTTGTCCTTATATTTTGTGAGCTTGCCAACGTCTACGCAACTCATCAAAGCTACTTTCAAGCTTTGCTTGTGATAGGATAACCTGCGTGGTCTCTCCCTCTCCAATTACATCTTCCAGCTCATTGTAGGCCTGGAAGCGAACATATACCCGGTTCCGCTCACTTCGCAGATACTCGGCGACAATGCGCACCTGCATGCCTGGTAGGGTTGGGGCCAGGTGGCGTGCTCTGATCTCGTAGCCGATACCTTCCTCCTCTTCATCTAAAAAAGGCAGGATTATCTTGCGCCCCGCCAGTTCCATGTGCTTCACCATCCAGTATGTGGCGTAGACTGGATGTACACTCCCCAACTCCTCGAAGTTTACCGTCATCTCTGCTGTCACCACAATCTCGAACGTCGCCTGATATCCTTCTGGAATAGGTTGCATTTCTGTTCCTTCCATCTTCTTAAAATACATTAAAAACCTTTGAACAGACTATTATCTCTTCTCAATTATCTGAAAGCAGAAGATTTGCATCTTTTCTTTTTAAGTATTATACATTTTTTACATTTCCGCATACTTTTGCGCACTGCCTAAGTTTGGGCCAAATTAGTGTCACGTTCCTCAAACAGCTTGAGAGCACA
>CAXTXB010000077.1:0-7105 GCA_964247965.1 uncultured Dictyobacter sp.
ATGCTATAGTTATCCTTAGAAGAGCACAATCTGAAAGGCTGCACGAATATCTTTTTTAGTTTTGACCTCTGTTCTGCATAGGACAACCCTCATAGAAGATCGGAATTAAGTTTATACCCTCTCTTAGTCATCAGTTTTTGTAATTTCATCCTAGTAGTACCTTGACAACCTGCATTTATACCTCTAAAATAGAACACAAGTTCTATAAGTTTGCGATGGTGTTATTAGGACAAAGACGCCTCCCACTATAGGGCGCTACTTCTTCAAAAAATAAAACTGGAAGTTTTAGATTGTAACGAGAGGAGAAAGCGCGCGATGCCAACTCTGGAATCAACGGATAAAATAGCTCCGAAAAGTATATTACGTCATCGTCCTATAGGAGAAGGTCCGTCTGACACGAAAAAAGTAGCTGAGCTATTCAGTACCATCCGGCCTACTGTTCCTCGTGCTTCTCGCTCTGCAGTTGTGAATGATGCAGAGGTAGTAGCAGAATGGCAACAAGAAAAAGGCAGGAAAGAACCAGCTAGTTTTAAGACAAAGCATATCGATACTGAGACCATGAAACTAACGGAGATAATCCGTCACAGATTAACACTTGTCAAGAGAAAGAAGCATCAAACGCACCCTCTGTTCTATCTAGGAGTTGGCATGGTTGTAGCTATCTTGCTATGGCTAGTTCTCAGTGCAATCTGCGGCTGGTTTTCCATGACTCTAGACGATATACGCTACGGAAGACCACGAACATTTCAAACAGATGCCTGGGTCGGCCATAATGAGCAAAATGGTATTCCTAGCCACTTTATAGCCATCAACTTGAATCGTCATATCGAAATTATAGAGTTGCCGGGTGGTGATCCATCTCACGCCAAAGTATACATAGGTCCACAATTATATGGTGCGAACGATGAACTTGTTCCTGTGACATTGAAATTCATCGACGTGAATAAGGATCATAAGCCGGACATGCTTGTCAGCTTTCAAGAAACGCACTTTGTGTTTATCAATGATCAGGGTGGTTTTCGGCCGATGAATCCCCTAGAACATGACCGGATTGAGCAGTTTCTGCAGCATCAAGGGTAAGTGGAGAAAGGGAATGTATGAAGTCTATAACATATTTATATACTTCTTCACGTTCTGGCCCTGTAGTAATCACATGATCTGATTGTTTTAACCAAAATAGTAATTTAGGGGAAGCTGCTTCAGTCAAGCGATAAAGTTCAAATGCACAATCGGGGTTAACAGTCTGATCATGTTCACTTTGGATAATTAGTAAGGGCGAACGGAGCTTACCAAGCTGTCGTCGACACTGATCAGTCATGTGGAACAACTCAGCAAGTGCAGGGATAGGAATACGAACCATCTGTTTGATCGCAGCGACAGATTGTGTGTTTGAAAAGTCGATCGTAGTGTCTGGATCACGTAATCGTGCTTGTTGTAAGACTTCGGCTTGAACTTTAGGGTCATTAAAGTTAAGGCCTTGCAATGGATAAAACCATGTTATGAAATAGCGTGCAAGAGGAACGATCTTGATTTGCCAACCTCCAGTAAAGCGGGTTGGAGTTGATAAAGCGATAACACCCGAAATAAGTATGGGGTGGCGAATAGTCAATAAGAGAGAGAGGACACCACCCATCGATAAGCCTGCAACAAACACTTGAGGGTAACGTGTAAGCTGCGCCAAGCCTGTTTCTACTGATTCGAGCCATTGCTTACGTCCATTTTGAAGGAGAGCATCTGGATTACCATTATGGCCTGCCAAGGTCATACCATAAACGCGAATACCCACTGAGGCTAGTGCTTTCCCCAGACCTAACATCTCGGTGGGTGTGCCACTAAAGCCATGAATGAGTAAGCAAGCTTGTTTTGCATCCTCTGGACCGAGCAAAAAAGAAGAGTCGCGTTGCTCCAATCTCGTCACCTCCTAATATGTAATATCTTCTACAGACTTCTCTATGTAGGATAGCATCGTAGGAGGTAACGCATCAAACTAGCTAGTGTGCTACATTGTTGTGAATGCCTGATTTTGAGATCTTCCTCGTCTTTGATGCCGGTATGCCCATAGCGGCCTGTGAGAGCACGGCGCCGACCGAGAAGCCAACGCGTTTGCGTGCGGGGATAGTAATCTGATCACCACCACGAATAGATTTAACACGCCGTGGAGCGACGTCACGTAAATTCCAAGTGCCGAAGCCCATCAAACGCACTTCATAGCCCTTGGAAACACCCTCGCGCACAACCTCTGTAAATGCATCAATGACCTTGTTTGTTTCTCTAAGATTCATGCCTGCTTTGGCGGCTACTTGATGGATTAATTCATCCTTGCCAACAACAACATGTTCTCTATCCGGTGAACTTGTTTTCATATAGCTAATGCTCCTAAATGTGTGCAGAGAAAAATAGCGCCTCTGGTAGTCCCGTCAATTTGTGTTAGCCTCATACATTATTGGCGTATTTTATGACGGCAGAGGAGTAGTAACTTTCCATATTGGCATAGCGTTGTCTACCACTTTCACTATACAGAGTTACACCAAATAGCATATTTTCTATGCCTGTATTGCAGCGTGGGGTCAAAATATTTGTAACGTATGAGCACGAAGAAATAGGGGTGTGACGTCAAAAATGAACTCCGTACGAGGAAGAGCCAGATAACTCTTCCTCGCTACAAGTAAGTAATAGATATGTGAAGAAATAGAGTTAATCTATTTGCATATCAAGCCAAGTTGAGCCTTTTTGAGAGCTCTCAACCGCTTTAGTAATAAACAACATGCCACGTAGTCCGTCGTAGACAGTAGGATAGCCTCCTAAGGGTTTTTCCCCTGATTCCACGCGACGGATATCGGCAATTGCCATTTTATAGATGTTAGCAAAGGCTTCAAAAAAGCCCTCTGGATGTCCAGCTGGTGTGCGAGAGGCAACTTTAGCCTCCTCGCTCATGTAGGGAAGGCCTGCACGGAGAATCTGTACAGGCTTGCCAGCCTGCTTGAGCAGTAGGGTATTAGGTTCCATCTGGTGCCATTCAAGGCCAGCTTTAGTGCCATAGATGCGGATCGTCAGATTGTTCTCTTCACCAACTGCGATTTGCGAGCATGTGAGCAGGCCCTTCCCCCCATTTTCGAGACGGATCAGCATGTTAGCATCATCATCAAGCTGCCTGCCTTTAACAAATGTAGTGAGATCTGCATTGAGTGAAGAGATTTTGAGATCAGTGATGAATTCGAGCAAGTTCGCAGCGTGTGTCCCAATATCGCCTACACAACCGGCAATACCAGAACGGTTGGGATCGGTACGCCATTCAGCTTGCTTGTTGCCTTCGGCCTCCTGAGCATCCATGAGCCAGTCCTGAATATATTCGACGAGAACTTTTCTTATCTCGCCAATGTCACCATTGCGAACAAGCTCGCGCGCGTGACGCACCACTGGATAGCCTGTGTAGTTATGCGTGAGAGCGAAAACAAGGTTCTTACTTTCGACAAGGGCAACCTCTTCTTTCGCTTGTGCAAGGTTAAATGACATTGGCTTATCCGACACGACATGGATACCATGTTCTAAGAACGTCTTAGCGACTGGGAAGTGCATATGATTTGGGGTAGCAATGATAACAAAGTCGATGCCATCTGAGCGTTTAGCTTCTTCCTCAGCCATTTCTTCAAAGCTACTGTATGAGCGCTGCAGAAACCAGGCTTTTGCAGAATCCTGAGCACGTTGAGGATCAGCTGACATAGCGCCAGCGATAACTTGTGCCTGACCATCCAACTCTGCTGCGACACGATGTACTGCACCTATAAAAGAGCCTTTTCCTCCGCCTACGATACCAGCGCGTAGTCTTCTGTTCGAAACGTCTCGACTCATCATGTGTGCTCCTATCTTTTTATGTTTATCCTAATAACAAGAAAGGGCTGTATCCGGAATAGTTACTACGTAAAGCTTATTCAGCATGTTGCTTGTGGTTGTAACTTACGCTCTTATGACTAATAATCTTCGCTCCAGTCATGTTTGCCAGGATTTAATGGAAGTGGTCGTTCACAAGTACTATCGAGTTCAATGTGTCGTCCTTCGTTAGAAGAATCATGAAAGGCTTGCATAATATCGAGGACATGATAGGCTAAAGAACCATTAGCACGATGTAGGCGACCTGAATGAATAGCATGAGCCATGTCAGCGACACCGATACCACGACTATTTTCGGTATAGGCATGAGTCAACGGTGCTTCCTTCCACTCCGTGTCAGATGCCTTACGAATGGCTACGGGGCCACCGAATGTATTGGGATCGGGAACGACGAGAGTACCCTCTGTACCATAGACCTCAATGCGAGGTAGATGATGAGACCAAACATCAAAGCTAGTAATGATAGTAGCGATAGCACCATTAGCAAAATCCATAACACCTGCGATATGTGTTGGCGTATTAACTGTAATTTTTGAGCCGTATTTAGGCTGACTAGTAATAGTGCGTTCCGGAAATGTAATCCGCGTTGAACCCGTCACGCGTTGCACAGGACCGAACATAGAAATCAGTGCGGTGAGATAGTAAGGTCCCATATCGAACATAGGGCCAGCGCCAGGCTGATAGAAAAAATCGGGGTCAGCATGCCAATGTTCAGGTCCATGGTTCAGCATAAATGCCGTCGCAGCGATAGGTGTACCTATGTAGCCATCATCAATTAGTTTGATGCAAGTCTGTATACCACCACCGAGGAAGGTATCAGGAGCGCAGCCTATACGCAAGTTTTTTGCCTTGGCCCTAGCAAGTAATGCTTGTCCCTGTTCACGATTGATGGCGAGAGGCTTCTCACTATAGACGGCTTTTCCAGCTTCAATAGTGGCCATACCAATCTCGGCATGGACTTTGGGGATAGTAAGGTTAACCACAAGAGAGATAGCAGAATCAGCCAGCAAATCCTCAACAGTACAAGCTTTTGGGATATTAAATTGTTGAGCTTGAGCCTGAGCGCGTTGCATATCAATATCTGCACATGCCACAACGTTGAGAATGTCGAATTTCTGTGGGGCTTGAAGGTAAATAGAACTAATTTGACCGCATCCGATGATGCCGACGTTAGTTTTTGTAATATTGTTCAATAACAGTACTCCTCTTCTCTTCTCATCACTGAAGTAGCAGTGTTTAGCTCTTATAGAACAGGGTCTGAGGGCTTGTCTGTATCATATCATGTATAAAAATGTTTTATCAAATGGAGAATCACCACTATCCTCAAAAAAATTTATTATGCTCTGCTCTAACTAAATTATGAGGTTAATAAAGAAGTAACATTGCTACAGATAGTGTGAATGATCCTCTGCCCATCGTCTAAAGATGTTTGCTCCTGTGTATAGACAGAGATGACGTAAGTTTCGGTACCAGTAGTAATTATACCTGAGGAGTTCACTGCCCAGAGGTTATCTGACTCAGTAACCCAACCATCTTTAAGTGCAACAGTTGCATTGTTTGGCGCTGTATCACCTACTCCCATCTGCTGATCTGCTTCAACATTCTCCATAAGATTGAGTGCAAGGGAACGATGGTTAGCATTCAAAATTTTACCATTGTGCAGCAAGGTAAGTAGATTGACCATAGCTTGAGGCATAATTTGACTATAGCCCCAAGCATCATCATCTGGGGTAAGACCAACAACACCGATTTTCTGCATATAGCTATTGATGCCTTGTGAGCCGTTAATCGAGTCGAAATAGAGCGCCGATGCAGAATCATTATTCGAATTTTCAATCATAGTAGTAAGCAAGTTTATCTCATCATTGCTGGGCTCGCGTCTCTGCTGCTCAATCATATCGAGGAAGGTCAGCATAATAGGCACCTTCATAGAGCTAGCGGTCAGAAACGAAGTCGAGCTATTGTAATTATAGTATCGGTGACGCGTAATATCGTAGACCGCAACACCCGTATTAGTACCGAGATTAGAAAGGTAGGATGCCAGACTAGACGAGAGGACGTCGAAAGAAGCCTGAACGGGAGCATTACCAGGTGATTGAAACGTAATGGATGAGGCGGAAGCCCAACCGCTTCTCTTGCTTTTAGGCAAGAACCACTGAACATGATACCAGAGTGTACTACCGGACCAGGTTACGTCACCCAAGAGGGTAAGTGGAAAGTTTTGTCCAACATGAGCAAGAACGTGTTTTGTATTTGCTGTATCAACTAAAATCGTTTCTGCTTGGGTCCAAACTGACTGTTGTGCTTTAAGAGTCACGGGCGGCAAGCCAAGTGTTCGCAGATAATCCAAGCCAGTCGAATGAATATGTATAGAAGGTACTCGTATAGGTTCCTGTATCCTTTGTGAAAGCTTAAGTGCATCAAGGTCGAGAGTAATGGAGTTATGAGTGAATGCTTGCATAAGCATGTGGTGATTTTCGCCATTAATTGGTAGTATAAAGGTAAGAGCTTCAGTCAAGGGTAAGGCAAAATCGTGCTGCCAGCCATTTGGTGCTATAGCGGGCTGATGAAGGTAATTCCATATTATGGCAGGAACAACGTGACCGACCACCTTACCACCACGTGTACCTGTTTGAATAAAGATGTCTTGTGAGTTGAGAAGGTGTGGTGTATCGACATAAGAGCCCTGTGTTTTTGTTGAAGTATAGTTTGGTACAGTACGCATAAATACTGGATTTGTTGCTTTTCTAAGATCGATGTAGTTCAACGAGCTACCAACACCATCGATTGGAAGCGGACTGCCAGCTGTTAGCAAAGCTTGAAGGAGCGGAAGACAAATGACACCAGTGAGTCTATCTTGCACGCCGTTGTTTACAAGCTCAGCGAAAGCATCTCTAGTATTTTGGATATGTGCTTGTTGTGTTGGAGGCAAGAGCAAGGCGCCCGATGTAAAAAACTGGAGCCATCCATACGTAGTTGGAAAGGCAACGGTTAGGGGTGTACCCAGACTATTAACAGTTGTAGATAACTGATATTTCTGGTACGTCTGAGTAAAAAGTGGAGAGACGCTCAAAGCGATGTTAGGAACAAAGAAGGACACAACCGGTGGACTGATCTGATTGTCACTTATCCATCGTTGGGCGCCGTTAGTTACAACAGTTCCTACCATTTTTGATTGGTCGAATTGTTGTGAAGGATAAAATTGTGAGAGTGGGAT
>CAXTXB010000077.1:7115-14548 GCA_964247965.1 uncultured Dictyobacter sp.
AGCTTGCATTGAATTGCAAAAGTATAGTTGCTATAACAATAACCGAAATTGGTAGTAGAAAAATAGGTTTAGTAGTAAGATTTTTTGCTTCCTCTATTTTTATTTTCCAGCTAATCCACATTTTTAGTTTTACCTCTATCGTTACTTTTCCTATTTCTAATATCGTACTAGGAAACAGTAGAAAGTATGTGAAAAAAGGCTCAAAGATTCTTCAAGGATAGGTATAGAGTAAATATAATCGGGTTTTAGTTTGGGGAATATAATAAGCCATATCTTTATGTTGTTACGCTCTATGCAATCACCCTAGAATGAGAAGCTGTCAAGGGCTAAGAAGGGTACAATTTTACCACTGTATCTTTTTAATCCTAAGATCATAGGTAGCTACTCAGGAGAGTACGAAAACTGAGGGAAAACACGATAGCCAATCAAAGCACCCTCAAGCAAAGGTAAGAGAGCATGACCTTACTTGTGTATGGTAGAAACGTAGCTGTGGATGAGACAGAAGAATTGAGCACTCGGGTCGCCGCGAAAGCAACCAAACGCCTTTTGTTACATTTTAATGATACGAAAGTCACGCTCGGTTTGAGTATTGTCAAAAGAAACATGCGAGTGATGCAGAAAGGCGAGAACTTGTCCTTGATGTCGGTGCAAGTGATTGAGTAAACAGCATATCGAATGCTATTTGGGTCATCCTTCATCCTTGTTTGACCACAGTGGCGGAGGATCAGCCGCATAGCTGAGCCGGACCGGATCTTCATAATAGCTGATCAACTACTGACACCGCTTCGAGCTCAGAGCTAGCAAAGCGTCGGCTCTAGCCTTATCATACCAGCGTTTCATCTCTCGCAACACCGCTTTCATCTAGCATGTCCAGTCTTGCGAATAAGTTTCTTCCACGAAGGTCAGCTAAGAGTATAATAGGTCCACTAGCTAATCACCATCACGATGATATCTTCATCTATAAGATTGAGGTCATGCATAGATGAAGATACTACCATATCTATCTTTAAAGAATTACAGCATCATAGGTAAACTTGTCGACGGCATAAATGTGAGAGATATGACATCGATGCGAATCATAAAGTGTTTTTCTGTATTACCAAGGAAGCCTTAATACTTATGATTGTACCTGCACGAATGAGAGAGAAGGTGGGAGTGTCGTCAATACCTTTATTAGCTAGCGTACTGCGCAAGGTTGTAGTACTGTCAAGAGCTATACTATCGATAGAAAGTAGTATATCGCCAATAAGGAGATCATTAAAAAGATCTTCACGTCCACTTGTGTTAACAATTAGCAAGCCAGTAGTCTGCTGAGACTGCAGTTGTTGATACAGGTTGGAAGGCACCTCTATTTGTTGGACACCGATACCCAAAGCTACATGAACCTTAGAGAGGCTAGCCAACCAAGTTGTGACAACATTGCTAGGAATAGAAACTGCCTGATCACCACCGAAGATCATAGCATTGATTCCTACAACTTTGCCATCAGCATCTAGTAATGGACCGCCAGAATTGCCGGGAGCTAAGAGTAAATCAGACTTGATGTATTGGGTTGAAGTACCATCCTGATACTTTACGTTTGTCATCGTGCTAAAGATACCGGCCGTCATAGACCAGCGTTGTCCCCAAGGATGACCAATTGCGAAAACTAATTCACCCACACGGAGTTTTGATGAATCACCAACGGAAAGTGCTTGAAAGTTACTACCTTGAATTTGTAAAAGAGCGAGATCGAGTGATTGGTTTCGCTGTATAACTTTAGCCAGAAACACGCGACCATCGATGAAGTGAACGTAAATTTTATCATCGTCGTTGGGTACAACATGATTATTTGTAATAATATCACCAACCGAACCCCACACGACGCCAGTTCCACCACCACGTTGTTCATTACGTATCTGAACGACTAAAGGTCGGGCAGTTTCGAATAACTCAGTGAGTGCAGATGAAAACATGTCTGGTAAAGGTTGAGAAGACGTTGAAGAGAAGGTTGATTGTGCCATTGTGTATACCTATCAGTTCTTTTGTGGAAAGAAATTCCCGCATCCGAACTTCTTCCCACAAATGGTATGTTAAAACAAACGTTTCATGGTATCAAATTTTTTAAACTGATATAAAAGCAATGTTTGCTATACGCCAGTTTAAAAGATAAATTCATCAAATGCAACATAGTAAGCTAGCTGCGTTGGCCTACAGTAACCTGAACTGTTTGAATGGAGCCGCCACGAATCATCTCAATAACGATAGCTGTACCAACGCGGTCTTCTGTTAGAAGCATTTGTAGATCTTCTGCATCTTTGATAACATGACTATCGAGAGATACCAAGATATCACCAACAAGAAGACCGCCTTGATGAGCGGGGCTATTCTCGTCAACTTTTACAATAAGTAAGGCTTGTTCCTGTTTGCGGCCAGCACGCTGTGAAGTAGGCAACTCAATGGGTTGGCTACTAATGCCCAGGTAACCACGTTTGATGAAGCCTTGTTTTGAGAGAGTACTGGCGATAGTGCGTGCGGTCTGAGTGGGAATAGCAAGTGCAACACCATTCACAAGTCCAGTTGTCAAGATACCAAGGATACTGCCCTCTGCGTCAATAAGCGGACCACCAGAGAAACCTGGGTATGGAGTTGCATCTGTGCGGATATAGCGGTCCAGCGTTCCACCTCGGCTTGTACGTAGAGGACCACCAATCGTACTAACAATGCCGAAACTAGCGGCCGGACCTTCATTTGCACCGTAGCCTATGGCAATAATAAGCTGGCCTACACGAGCCTGCTTAGAAGATAGGACAGCAGATTGGATATTAAGATTGTTGACACGTAGTACTGCCAAATCTGTGGCAAGATCACGTCCCACAAATTGAGCGGGAAGCATTCGTCGGTCATATGTTTGGATTGTCAAATCCTTCTCGCGTTCAAGAACGTGGTCAGCAGTGAGTATAAGATTGCTGGTATAGACAATACCACTAGCGGGCTGACGTTGGCGACCATTGACAAGCACGAGAGAAGGAGTAACGCGCTCAACTGCATCGGCCATTTGATTTGAGAGAGAACGCAGCAAGGACGTATTATTATCTGTTTGCGACATTGATGGAAATCCTTCTTGTTTGAGACTCCCCACTTCAGCTTGAGGCATTAAATGGAAAGTTAATATCCTTATGTACAAGTCTATGTCATAAGAGACATTGTCGCATCGCTAATTTAGCTAGTTTCGCACCTGGATAAATGGCTAGGGTATGTGTAAGAGAATCATAGATAACAACCACATTGCGAATCCGTTTAATCATGTAAAGGAGAAAAGTAAGTGAAAGAAAGGAGTATTCTGCGGTAGCGATTAGTTCATATGAAAAATATTGACTTACTTACAAGATAAGTTTACTTGTAAATTTGTGGGAAAAGTTGAAGGTAGTTGTTAACCGTCGAGAAAAGTTGTAGTGTATTAATTAGCCTAAAGATCTTGACAGATAAGAATAAAAATAGGTAAAATCTCGATGAGTTTACTAGTAACGCACTACTTTTTTTACCACGAAAGAATGAAGATCAGGGTGACCACTTAGGTTTCTAGAATAATATTAGCAATTGTATTTCTTTTATGTATACTTCCTTCTATTTTTAGCGCTTGACAAGGTGACCATCCTTATGGATAAATATTGATCTTAGGAGCATTACAAGGCTACGGATTAAGAAGTGACTATTTTCATATTGCTAGAATTGGCATATTATGATATGTCGTGTTTAGCTTTTATGAATGAGCAAGGAAAATTCTTCTGCTTACCCTTCACCTGTCATCTGTAGATGCTCTGATTATCCTACATTATACGTAGGCTTTCGTAGCTTGGAAAGGTCGTGTACTTGCAGTTTCGCAAGTTTATTTGAGTATGAAGCACATACAAAGGAGTACTTAGACTATGCAGCTTCTGTTCTTGCCGCACTGGATGCGACGTTTTTCGATGGGATTTGTCCTTATAAGTGTGGCATTAGGAATTATGCTTCCCCTGGCTGCCTGCGGTGGAGGCTCAAGTGCAGATACTAGCACGACTTCGAGTGGTCCAGCGAATTTGACGTACTGGGGCTGGATACCAGGGACGGACAAGATGGTAGCGCTGTTCAATAAGACACATCCTGGGATTCATGTGTCTTGGGTGCAGACACCGGGAGGTCAACCAACGTACGACAAGATGTTTACGGCGATCAAGGCTAATAACGAGCCAGACTTAGGTCAAATTGAATACCAGTACTTGCCGAACTTTGAGAGTACGGGGGCGCTAGTGGACCTCTCCCAATATGGAGCGGGATCAGTAAAGGACCAGTTTGTGCCATGGACCTGGAATCAGGTCGTATTGGGTAACGCTATTTATGCAATTCCAGGAGATACTGGTCCTTTAGGTATGTATTACCGGGAGGATCTTTTTAAGAAGTATAACATTCCAGTTCCAACTACGTGGGCGCAGTATGCGGATGCGGCAGTGAAGCTACATGCGGCAGATGCAAATGCGTACATTACGGATTTTCCTCCGAAGCAAGGGGGATGGTTTTCGGGGTTGGTATGGCAGAATGGAGGACACTTCTTTGGGATCAATGGGCAATCATGGAAAGTGACGATCAGCAACCCGCAAAGCCAACAGGTAGCGTCCTACTGGCAAACGATGCTAGACAAGAAGCTGGTCAAGACGGAGACAGACTTCACTACGGGCTTTTACCATGATCTAGGGGCAGGATCGATTGCGACGTGGATAGGAGCACCGTGGACGGCATCGAGTATCAGTACGAATGTGCCGTCGGGATCTGGGAAGTGGCGTGTGGCGCCTATTCCGCAATGGCAGGCAGGTCAGGCGAGTAATGGCAATTGGGGTGGTTCAACAGAAGTTGTGTTCAAGAGTAGCAAGCATCCTAAGGAAGCGGCAGTCTTTGCACAATGGTTGTATACAGATCCGTCAGCGATTGACATATATATAGCGGAAGCGGGAGCATATCCAGCCAAGACGGCATCATTAAGTTCAAAACTGTTGAACAGCTCGAACCCTTACTATGGGAATCAGAATCTCAACGATGTGTTTAAGGTAGCATCAAAACAAGTTGATCCGAGTTTTCAGTGGGGGCCGACGATCAACCAGTTTTACACTGATCTTGGAGACAACTTCTCGAATGCGGCCAACGGCAAGGGAACGCTAGTTGATGGGTTGAATGCTACGCAGGAGAGCACGGTGAGCTTCATGAAAAAGCAGGGGTATAGTGTGAGCTAGGAGGACTGACTCTATGTGAGGGGAGGTACAACTACTTTGCTTGTTGTTACCTTTTCACATAGATGAGATATCAGGGTGACGAGTACAGCCATCACAGGTTAAGATGTCTGTGCTCGCCCTGATTACAAGCGTCTCAAAGTGACAGCAACATTTTTCCATCGTGGTCTCTCAAGAGCGACCACAGAGAGGCAAAAGAGAGGAGACTCAATTATGGCCCTTGAGACATCAAACGTGCAAACGAGCTCACGAGTGTCACCACGTCTTCGCACAACCTCACCCACCTCATATAGTGTACGTAGGAGGATGACACCGTACCTGTTCATTCTCCCTTTTGGGGTGCTATTCGTGTTGTTTTTTATTGTGCCAATCATGTATGCGATCTACCAGAGCCTCTTTCGCTCAGTGCGGAGTGGTCTAGGTTTGGGTGAAGCAACAGTTTCCTTCAATGGCTTTGGGAATTATGTGGATGTTTTTCATGACGTTAATTTTTACACTGGAGTAGGACGTGTGCTTCTTTATGGCGTTGTACAAGTGCCAGTCATGCTTATTTTAGCACTTATCCTGGCATTACTGCTTGATTCGACAGTAGTACGTCTGAAGAACTTTTTTCGTGTTGCATTTTTTGTGCCCTATGCTATTCCGGGCATTATTGCAGCATTGCTGTGGGGATTTCTCTACAATCCAGCGATAAGCCCCTTCAACGCTGTGATCCAGGCTCTTGGTGGGCATGGAATAGACTTTTTGGGTGTAGGGATAGTGTTATGGTCGATTGCCAACATAGCGACATGGGCATGGACAGGGTACAATATGCTGATCATCTTTGCTGCGTTACAGGCGATACCGAGTGAAATCTATGAGTCAGCACGCATTGATGGAGCTACAGGTCTGAGTATTGCTTGGAACATTAAGATTCCCTTGGTAACCCCTGCGCTTGTCTTGACTGCTATTTTCTCCATTATCGGAACATTACAACTCTTCAATGAGCCGCAGGTGTTTTCGACCATCACGCCCAGCATTTCCAGTTCGTATACACCGAACTTGTATGCGTACTATACAGCTTTTGGGAACAACAACTATTACTATGCGGCTGCGATATCTGTAGTATTGGCTCTAGTTACCTGCATACTTTCGTTCGGCTTCTTACGGGTGACGCAGCGACAATCAGGAGTATAAGTACGATGAGCAGTGAACGATTTGCGTCTGTTTCGTATCCAAGCGCAAGGACTGGTGAGCGAGCGAAGAGTTTGAGCCCAAAGAAGTTCAATCTTGAGAGGATTGTCGCGATGACCTTCCTTGTAGTGTGTGCGATCTACTTTTTGTTGCCGTTTTTCTGGTTAATTGTGGCTGCGACTAAGAACCAGGGAGACTTATACGGAACGTTTGGCCTGTGGTTTGCGAACTTCAACTTGTTCTCCAACTTGCAATTGCTCTTTACGTATGACAACTCGATTTATCTTTACTGGCTTCTCAACACTATTTTGTATGCAGGGGTTGGGGCGTTAGTTGGAACATTGATTGCAAGCATGGCTGGATACGCGCTGGCTAAATATGTTTTTCCTGGTCGTAACCTGATGTTTGCAGTAGTGTTGGGAGCGATCTTAGTGCCAGTAACAGCGCTGGCATTACCCCTATATCTGTTAATGAGCAAAGTGAGTTTATCAAACACTTACTGGTCGGTATTGCTACCGAGTATGGTGAGTCCATTTGGGGTCTATCTTTCGCGGATTTATGCGGCGGCTTCTGTGCCTGATGAGTTAATGGAGGCATCAAGGATAGATGGGGCAGGAGAGTGGCTGACGTATACGATTGCGTTACGGTTGATGGTTCCTGCATTGGTGACGATTTTTCTGTTTCAGTTTGTGGCAATCTGGAATAACTATTTTTTACCGCTAGTGATGTTAAGTAGTGATAATTTGTATCCTATTACAGTAGGACTTCAGTTGTGGAATGCAAATAGTTCAGGGACGCATCTATTTCTTTCGAATTTAGTGGTGTGTGGCTCGTTGGTATCTGCGATTCCACTGCTAATCGGGTGTATGTATTTGCAGAGGTATTGGCGTGGAGGATTGGGTGCGGGCAGCGTTAAAGGATAGTACCACTTTGGAATGATGTATCCGGTGGGAGAGTAGCGAGAGCTGTGAACTCTAGTGTAGCTCTCACTAATCTAAAGCGTCATGCTTTTTCTACAAA
>CAXTXB010000078.1:0-1128 GCA_964247965.1 uncultured Dictyobacter sp.
GCATTGGGCTTGTGAAGAGCATCGTGTCACGAATTTGGCCCAAACTTAGGCAATGCCCAAAAATTAGAAAAATGCAAAAAATGCAAAAAGTTTACTATTACGTAGAAAGAGCAGCGAAGCTGCGACAAGTCAGGGCATAGGAAGGTGGAGGCGATGGGGATCAAACACTGTCTTATAAAGAAGCATTCTGCTATTCCTCTATAAGAGGCTCATCAAAGTTAATACCCTTATATATCTCATTCATTGATATCTGCACGTCCACACTCATCAGCTCAACATGCTCGTCAGGACGATAGAGCTGGTAGCTCCAGGTTACGCCGTCTTCCTCGCGACGATGGACTTCTACATGTCGCGCAAACTGACTAACCAGCACAATTTCGTGAATGGATTGACAGGCCTCATAAAGCTCCAGTTTCCTGCCTCGATCAAAAAATTCAGTTGAAGGGGAAAGAACTTCGACCACCATACGAGGAGACCTGATAAGCTTATTACCACGACGTCGGTCTGCAACATCGCATGAGACAGTAACATCCGGGTAGAAGTAGTGTTCGCAGCCATCTGATTTAGATCCGACCAGGGTTTGTACATCGGAGCCAAAGACAGTGCATGGACCTGATAAGAAATGAGTGTCTATCGCGTTTGTCATATTTCTAGCTATGCGATCGTGCTCTATTGATCCTCCAGACATTAGTCTGGCTACACTATCAGAATACTCATACCTCGCGCCGAGAGTATTCTGATCAAATTGTAGATATTCCTGGACTGACATAGGCCCAGCTTGACGTGGATGTGGATCAGTTGCCACCAGACACTCTTTCATTAACCTCACCTCCCATTCAACCCCATCACCAACTTTTCCATCCTTATTCTACAGGTTCATCTCAGGTCTGTCAATCGAAATTTATAAATGTCAAGCTATGTGTTTCTCGTTGTTTCCAGCCTTTAAGAGATTCTATTCAGAGTACACCTTCGTATACGATATCAAGTGCTAGTTCCAGGTCCAACTGATCGAGCTTAACAACTTGACTCGCCAGGAAAATTTCTTGCTCCCATTTTTTCGCTCTGTGGTAGACTTCGACATGCCGCTTGTCCTGACTGACCAGGATATAGCCTTCTAACGAGGTACAG